>CAZRHS010000124.1:0-1035 GCA_964600045.1 uncultured Clostridium sp. | reverse complement strand
TTGGCAAGCGTTGCTATGAAAAGCTGAGCGCTCGGCTGGGGCAGCGGGCGCTGACTGTGGTTGACTGCGGCGGCCTGCTCTGTGTGCTGGTGATGGCTGCGGCCTATCTTGTAAGCGGCAGCTATAATCCGTTCCTGTATTTCCGATTCTGAGGTGAGAAAATGCGAAATAAAATCATAACCTCTTTTTTCTGCCTGCTGCTGGCGGTATCTGCACTGGCGGGGCTGATCGTGCCGGATCGTTATTACTCGGAACGCGAGAAACGAACCCTGACGCAAAAGCCGCAACTTACTATTGCTGACTTTATTTCCGGCAAGTTTAGTGACGATTTAGAAAGTTATCTCACCGATCAAGTTCCCCTGCGGGATGGTTGGGTCACGATGAAAACCTATATGGAGCTGGCCGTGGGCAAGCGTGAGAGCGGCGGTGTTTATATCTGTAAGGACAAATATTTAATGGACAAGTTCACATCCTACAGTAAAAAACAACTTACGGCAAATGTTGCCGCCCTTGCCAATTTGCAGAAAAAGCTCGCGGCAGAGGGCATCTCAATGAGTACGGTTCTTGTCCCTGTGGCGGCACAGGTGCTGACAGACAAACTCCCCTCCTATGCTCCCGTAGCAGACTATGCCGCCATCTTGCAGGTGCTGACCGACGCAGGCATTGACACGGTGGATATGCTCTCCGCACTTACTGCTCACAGCCGTGAGAATATCTATTACCGTACCGATCACCACTGGACGAGTCTTGGCGCTTACTATGCCTACTGCGCGTGGCGCGGCGTCGAACCGAACGCAGATGAATGGACGCAGGAGGTTCTCTGCGACAATTTCCGCGGCACGACTTGGAATAAAGTTCCGCTGCCTACCATTCCTACCGAAGAAATCACAGCGTGGTACAAACACGCAAGCAGACGTGTGTCCTACAACAGCGGCAACTATGAAACGGATAGCATCTATGAGCGCAAATATCTTGACGGAAGCGACCAGTACGCCGTATTTCTCAACTCCAATCAGGCGCAAACCGTCATTGAGG
>CAZRHS010000123.1:0-1166 GCA_964600045.1 uncultured Clostridium sp. | reverse complement strand
GGTTCTCTTTCACTCCCCTCCCGGGGTTCTTTTCACCTTTCCCTCACGGTACTATACGCTATCGGTCACCAAGTAGTATTTAGCCTTGGGGGGTGGTCCCCCCGACTTCCCACCGGATTCCTCGTGTCCTGTGGTACTCTGGATACCCGCCTCTCGATTCCTCATTTCACCTACGGGGCTTTTACCCTCTCCGGCTGCACTTTCCAATGCTATTCGACTATGAGTAATCTCGATTCCGCAGGTCCGTAACCCCGACTCTCCGTAGAGATTCGGTTTAGGCTCTTCCCATTTCGCTCGCCGCTACTTTGGGAATCGATGTTTCTTTCTCTTCCTCCGGCTACTTAGATGTTTCAGTTCACCGGGTTCCCCACGTATCACTATTTATTCATGATACGTTGACGGCCCTTCACGACCGCCGGGTTTCCCCATTCAGATATCCATGGATCAATGCTTGTTTGCAGCTCCCCATGGCTTTTCGCAGCTTACCACGTCTTTCTTCGGCTCTTGGTACCAAGGCATCCACCCTACGCTCTTATTAGCTTGATCATTTTTAGAATAGGCTCATTAAGATATGATTCTCTCACATCTGCATGATGTCTTGTTTCTACCTTTTGAAATTGCAGCAGATTACATATTACCGCTCTCTGCTTTTTTTCTTTAAGATTCTTTTTCTCCGCGAATTTACTCGCTATGCAGTTTTCAAGGTCCGTTCTGGTGGGCTCAAGTGGACTCGAACCACCGACCTCACGCTTATCAGGCGTGCGCTCTAACCAGCTGAGCTATGAGCCCACGTGGTGGAGATGATCGGGTTCGAACCGATGGCCTCCTGCGTGCAAGGCAGGCGCTCTCCCATCTGAGCTACACCCCCATGGTCGCAGTCTCTCTAGCCTTGCGCGTTTGAAGATGCTCTCTCACACCTTCAAAACCATATAGTGCTTCGATCTAACCAAGTATTCATTCTCGGCTTCCTATTCTTTAGGTTTCACCCTAGAAAGGAGGTGATCCAGCCGCACCTTCCGATACGGCTACCTTGTTACGACTTCACCCCAGTCATTGATCTCGCCTTCGACGGCTCCCTCCTTACGGTTAGGATACCGGCTTCGGGCGCTCTCAACTCCCATGGTGTGACGGGCGGTGTGTACAAGGCCCGGGAACGTATTCACCGC
>CAZRHS010000122.1:0-1260 GCA_964600045.1 uncultured Clostridium sp. | reverse complement strand
AAAAGCGCCCCGCGTGAGCGGGGCGCCTTTTAAGGCGTTAGCCTAATTACTCGATGATGCTGTGAACAACGCCGGAAGCAACGGTACGGCCGCCTTCACGAATAGCGAAGCGGAGGCCCTCATCCATGGCTATCGGGGTGATCAGGGTGATTTCCATCTCGATGTTATCACCGGGCATTACCATCTCAACGCCCTCGGGCAGCTTGATGGTACCGGTAACGTCGGTGGTCCTGAAGTAGAACTGCGGACGATAGCCGCTGAAGAACGGAGTATGACGGCCGCCTTCTTCCTTGGTCAGAACGTACACCTGGCTGTTGAAATGGGTGTGCGGATGAATGGTGCCGGGCTTAGCCAGAACCTGGCCGCGCTCGATCTCGTTGCGCTGTATGCCGCGGAGCAGTACGCCGATGTTGTCGCCCGCGATAGCCTGATCAAGCAGCTTACGGAACATCTCAACGCCGGTTACTACGGTTGAACGCTTCTCATCGCTCAGACCTACGATCTCAACGGTATCCTGTACCTTTACGGTACCGCGCTCTACACGGCCGGTAGCAACGGTGCCGCGGCCGGTGATGCTGAATACGTCTTCAACAGGCATAAGGAAAGGCTTGTCGGAAGCACGCTCGGGTTCGGGAATGTACGCGTCAACAGCGTCCATCAGCTCGAATATGCAGGCGCACTCTTCGCTTCCCTTTGCTACGCCGCCGTTCTGCAGGTACTCAAGAGCCCTCAGAGCGCTGCCCTTGATGATGGGTACATCATCGCCGGGGAAGTCGTAGCTAGAAAGCATTTCACGAATTTCCATCTCGACAAGCTCGAGAAGCTCGGGATCGTCGACTTGGTCAGTCTTGTTCATGAATACTACGATATAAGGAACACCAACCTGACGGGCGAGCAGTATGTGCTCACGAGTCTGGGGCATAGGACCGTCAGCAGCACTGACGACCAGGATAGCGCCGTCCATCTGGGCAGCACCGGTTATCATGTTCTTTACATAGTCCGCGTGACCCGGGCAGTCAACGTGGGCATAGTGACGCTTGTCAGTCTCGTACTCGACGTGCGCGGTGTTTATCGTTATTCCGCGGGCCTTTTCTTCAGGGGCCTTGTCGATTTCATCATACCTCATCGCGGCCGCATGGCCTTCCTGGCTCAGAGCCATGGTTATTGCGGCGGTCAGAGTGGTCTTGCCGTGGTCAACGTGGCCTATCGTGCCGATGTTTACGTGCGGCTTAGTGCGCTCGAATTTTGCCTTTGCCATTG
>CAZRHS010000121.1:0-1390 GCA_964600045.1 uncultured Clostridium sp. | reverse complement strand
GCGACAGCTCCCTCCGCAGGGAGCCTTTTGGCAAAACATAGTTTTTACTGAAAAAAGCTCGAAATAGGCCAAAACCAAAAGCCTCCCTGCAGAGGGAGGTGGATTTTGCGAAGCAAAAGACGGAGGGAGTTCAAGAAAATCATCTGCCTGCTCCTATTTCTGCTTCACCTTACTTTATCAATGGACGGAGATGCCCTGCCTCTCCCTTTGGGAGAGGTGGCCGAGCATAGCGAGGACGGAGAGGGCAGGATGGCTATCACGATACAAGGCCCTCTCAGTCACCTGCGGTGACAGCTCTCCCCAAGGGAGAGCCAAGGGCTCACTTGCCGTGACGGAAGGAGTCCCCCATTATTAACAACTTCTTTAGTTGACAAACCAAATGCTGTATGATAAGCTGAAACTGTGGATTTGCGGGGAGGGGGCAAGCCCCGAAAAACCGTAGCTTTAATAAAAGGACAAACAATTCTATCGGGCATGCCTGCAAAGAGCGGGAACACACAAACAAAAAATAAAACAAAGGAGAACCAACAATGCTGAAGACTCACCTTAAAACAGTTTTAGCCTTAGCGATGATATTCGTGATGGTGTTCGCGCTTACGGCGCCGGCGTTAGCCGAGGAGAATAGCGAGCTTAAGGCCGCCGAGGAGGCGGTGCGTGAAGCGGAGGAGAATTATAATATAGCGGTAGAGCGGTACAATAATGCGAAGAATATTGATGCGGATGCGCTCACTGCGGAGAGGGATGAATTAGCGGCACAAAAAAATAGGGCTGCAGCAAAGGTTAATGAGCTTACCACTAAGATTGCGGGGGCGCGTGATACAAATACCGAAGAATATCGCGCTGACGTGGAGCAGCTTAAGCAGGAGCAGGACTCTGTGGCTGCAATTAATAGGCGAATAATGGAGATTGATAATAAGCTTAACAGCGCTGACACGCTCAAAGAGGAAATGTACAAGTGCGAACTGGGGCTTGATATAGCAAAGTACAACCTTGAGAAGCTGCAGCAGGCGCTTATAATCCCGCAGACGGGCGACAGCGGTGCCGTGTACCTTGCCGCGGGCGTGATGCTCATACTTGCCGGCGCGGGGCTGGCGGTAAGCAGGAAGAGAAGCTGAAGTAAATAAGGTTAGAACAATGGGGCGGCTGCGGTCGCCCTTGTTTTTTGTTTTATAGGTAAAATTCCGGGGCTTAGCATAACCAAAAGCCTCCCTGCGGAGGGAGGTGGATTTTGCGAAGCAAAAGACGGAAGGAGTTCAAGAGAACCGCCTGCCGTCGTTTAGTTTATACAGCTGTTTACTTTATGAAAGATAGATTTAGACAGTTTGGCTCATTGCCGAACTCCCTCAGTCAAAATGCCTGACGGCATTTTGCCAGCCCCCCCCAACCGGTG
>CAZRHS010000120.1:0-1398 GCA_964600045.1 uncultured Clostridium sp. | reverse complement strand
CAACCCAACCCCTTTCCCTTGGTTATGTGCGAATTATGTCGGAAAACGTGCGGATTATGCCGCATGGATTCTAAGACGACTGGTTTACGGTATACTTGATTATGATAGAGTATTCTGCTCATAGCGGCGGGGTGGTTTAAGGCCGCGGCCGCGCGGGAAAAAGGTACTCTATGAGGCTTATTCGGAAAAATACCGATATTCAAATACATATCAAGGCGGGGCTCACGGCATGAAAAGCGTTAAGGAAAAAAACTGGCTTGGCGATGATGTTATCAAGCATTACGATGACAACGGGAACAGAATAGGGGAGACAAAGTTTACCACGGACATGTTCGGGGACAAGATTGCCGAGCATTTTGACGCAAACGGAAACCGAATAGGTTCAAGCAAGGCATATACCGATTTTTGGGGCGATGAAAAGGTAGAGCACAGGGATGCATACGGCAACAGAACCGGCGAAAGTCAGGAATATACCGATTTCCTTGGCAATGAAAAGGTGGAGCACAGGGATGCATACGGCCATGTAATCGGTGAAAGCAAAAACTATACCGACTTTCTGGGCAGAGATTACACAGAAACGAAATACGACGCAAAGGACAGCGGCAGCGGGTCAGGCAGTTCAGGCGCGTTCTCGTCAGGCAGCTCTTCGGGCTATGGCGGCGCGGCCGGCGGTGCATCGGCGGGGTATGGCGCCGGCGGCGTTATATTAACCATAATTTTAATCGTACTTCCGCTTGTGGGCCTCTGGAGGATGAGTCAGAACGGCGCGGAGTCAACGGCCGTAATACGAAGCATAATAATCGGCCTTTGCCCGGTTATAACGCTGATAAACATTTTGCGCTTTCACGGCAAAAAGACAGACACTCCGGCGGAGCGCGCGCAGTACAGAAAATTCATTTTCCTTACTTCGATGCTGTTTCTGGTGCTTGAGATTTACTTTATGCTCTATACTGAGCCTGTCGGGGAGAGAGAAAGCAAAAGCAACTTTATAATGTTCGCACTGTGCTGGGTTCCGAAGCTGATTTATTCAATTATTATGGGCGTGCGGGGCAGAAAGGCCGAAACAGCCAACATAAAGAACAGGTGCTATTCCGTACACGGATTTGCATCAAAGGCATTTTCGGCAACAGTGGCCGTTATGGAAATTACAAACATCATTACTGAGGAAGCATTCGCGGACGGCTTTAACCTGATAATTCTGTTTATTCCGTCCATGCTGATACTCGGGGGCGTGATAGCGCTTTTCTCGTTCATTACCAACCTGATTTTCAAAAAAATTGCCGGATAGCCGCAGAATTAAAGGCGAGAAACGGTATGAATTTTGGTGTTAACCGAAAGTTCAGAGAGTAAAACAGTTCGCGGAAGAATAATTAAGCACTTCGTATTACACTTGAATAA
>CAZRHS010000119.1:0-1457 GCA_964600045.1 uncultured Clostridium sp. | reverse complement strand
GTCGGATTCCAGCCGTTAAACGACCAGGTGCCTACGGTAACGCCGTTTTCATTTACAATAACATCTCCAAGATCGCTTGCGGGGGTTACGGTTGTGCCCTCGTAAACGCTCGCCTTTTCGGGCAGCTTAGCCGTCACTTCAGCGGGCAGGGTCTTGCCGTCGGTGCCGGAAACGAAGCTGTAGGTTACGGTGTACTTAGCGTCCTCGGTAAATGTCCAACCGCCCGTTACGGTAACGCTGCTCTCGGGCATGGTGTTGCCCTCGCCAAGCTCGGGGGAGGCGGTCCAGCCGGAGAACTCCCACTTGCCCTGCAGCTCGCCCTTCTTGGTGGATTCGGTAGTAGGATCGGCGGCTATTTCAACCGTCGCGCCGGCATAGTAGCTGTTATTATCAGTGGGAAGCTCGGCATCCTCGGGAACGTTGGTCGCATCCGCCCATTCGTAGGTTACGGTGTACTTATCATCCTCGGTAAATGTCCAGCCGCCGACGAACGTAACATTCTCTTCGGGCATGGTGTTGTTTTCACCAAGCGCGGTAGAGGCGGTCCAGCCGGAGAACGTCCACTCGCCCTGCAGCTCGCCGTTCACTTTAGAGGTGCTGGTGGGATTGGCGGCTATTTCAACGGTTTCGCCCGCATAGTAGCTGCCGCCCGTGGGAAGAGTCGCGTCAGCGGGTACTTCGCTGTTTTCAGCCCAGGCGTAGGACACGGTGTACTTCGCGGCCTCAACTACAGTCCAGGTATACCAGGTGGTGTAGCAGCTCGCGCTGTGGGTATGCGCCGTGCAGTCATATTTATAGTACGTGGTTTTCTTATAATAGGTGAGGCCATAAAATGCGCCCATGGGATCAAAAAATGCCACAAGGTTATATGCTTCTTCCCCAACCTCTATCCAGTGCCATACAGACCAGGTATAGTATTTCGTTTCGGTTTTTGAGTAATTGCCCGTTCCGGGGTTAGTGGTCGTTGCCGTAGTCTTGCAGTTTGCTCCGTGCGTGTGCTCGGTCAGGCCGCAGGTAAGCTCCTGCGATTCGACGGGCGCGCTCCAAACGAGCCCCAGCCTAAGAGTCGGCAGCTCTTTGTTCGGATCATTGCTTCTGTATGTGCTGCCTTTCGTGTACGGTTCCGCCGAGGCGTTAACGCTTACCACGGAAAGAACCATGACAAGGCTAAGCACCAGCGAAAGCAGCCTATGGAGTTTGTTGGTCATAAAGAAAAACCTCCATCTTTGTTTATTGGAATCCAATTTGCATTATAAACTAATTTTTATCGATAGTAAATAGGGAAATGAGGGAATGCGGGAGGTTTGGAGTTAATTCTGCCGCCGGATTTTACTGAAAAACCGGAATTTAGGCCAAAGCCCGGCGGCTAAGTCATCCAAAAGGCTCCACCGCCAGCGGGGGAGCTGTCGAACGAAGTGAGACTGAGGGGGAATACCGAAGAACAGCAAATCAGCTTA
>CAZRHS010000118.1:0-1528 GCA_964600045.1 uncultured Clostridium sp. | reverse complement strand
ATAAAACCGCTTTACTTTCTCTTAGCTCCTACCGATATTTACTTTATGAAAGTTGGATTTACACAGCACCCATCTTGTCTTTTTAATTTAATTCAGAACAACAAAAATCCCGCCCCTCTTGCGAGGGGCGGGAGTGCATTTAGGGTTTAGGTCCCGATTGGTTTAATTACGCGCGAACCTTCTTAACGGTTACGACGGCGGCGGCGACCATAGCAACGACGATCATGGCGAAGCCAACGATGCTGGCGTTGTCACCGGTCTGGGGCAGATCGGGGGTCACGGGGTTGACGACGACCTTACCGGCGTTCCAGCTGTAGGAAGCGGAGATCTCGCCGATGGTGCCGAAGTAGAGGGCGAAGTGATCAGCGGTCATGTAGTCGCACTCAGCAAACTTGAAGCCGAGGAAGCCAAAGATGTCTTCGTAGACAGCGTTGACAGCGGCGAAGGTGCTGGAGGAACCGGAAGCCCAAGTGTCCTCAGTCTTGTTGTAGAAGTCGATGGTGCCGTTCTGGCTGCCGAAGGTGATGAGCCACTCGTCATTTACCAGGATGCCCTTGGTGTCGATCTTGCCGTTGCTCTTTACGGGGAACAGGATGCTGTCCTCGTCAGAGTTCTCTACCAGGAAGGAGTCGCCGTTGTTGGTTACGGTGTAAGCCAGGTTGCCCTTAGCATTGTAGATCTTCATGGTGTTTTCGTCCCACTCATTGTAGAAGCCGGCGGTAGCAACGACCTTAGCTTCTTCGTCGGACTTAGCAGTGGCCCATACTTCGTACTTGTAGGTGGTGCCGGCAGCTTTTTCAGCACTTTCGAAGGTCTCGGTGACGCAGCACTTGTCGGAATCAACGGTACCAGCGGAAGCCTTGGTGATCTTCATGTTGGTGGTCTCGATAGCCAGATCCAGACCGACGTTGTCGATCAGATTCTTGGTGGCATCGCTCAGCTTGCTGTAGGAGGGGATGTCCAGAACTACCAGGAAGTGGAGCTTGGTGCCTTCCACTACGGGGTAGTTGGCGTTGGCCTTCAGCTCCTCATAGAGGCTGCCGAGCATGGAGGTGTTGGGAGTGGTCTCGAGACCATATACTGCGATAGTGATGTCCTTGTAAACCGGAGCGGTTTCAAGGGAGGCCCAACCGGTGGCCATTGCGGGAACCGCAAAGGCAACGACGAGAGCCAGAGAAAGAACGAGAGCAAACAGTTTCTTCATCTTGTCTTGAATTTCCTTTCAAAAATTTGTGTGTGCCGGGAATTTCACCCGGCTGACCTTTCGGTCTATTTGGGACTTTCCCGTTTGCACAATCAGATGTTACCACACTATTACAAGTCTGTCAACAGTTTTATTACAAATTTGTAATAAGTTGTTACAGTTTATGAAATGGGTTAGATTGATTGAGTAAATTCGGCTTTCATGGCTTTCATAAAGTAAATGTCCGTGGGTGTTTAGAGCGGGTGAAGTGGTTTTATAGACTCCTTCCGTCACGGCTGGCGCCGTGCCACCTCCCTCTGCAGGGAGGCTTTTGGAACGGCAAAA
>CAZRHS010000117.1:0-1673 GCA_964600045.1 uncultured Clostridium sp. | reverse complement strand
CTCCTAAGCGAAAGGCCGCGCGTTCGAATCGCGCCGGGGAGGCCATGAAAGTCGAAAGCCCTTGAATTTGTGGTTTTCGGCTTTTTTTATTGACATGGTACAAAAAACAGGGAATAATTCTTATGTACCCTCAAACGCCGGAGTGAGGCGGAAAGGAAAATCCGTATGAAAAAGAATACTCTTATTAAAACCGTTGGTATTGTCATAATAATATGCTGTGTCGCGGTTATTTCGTATCTCGTCGGCAGGCTGAACGCGCCTGATGTGAATACGAAAACATTTTATGCGACTGTCGAAAGCATAAACGGCAATTCTTTTGTTGTGCAGGGCCTTGAGGTCAACGATATTAACAGCCGCGGACAATTCACGTTTACCGTAGATGACACCACGGCGCTTGAATGGCACAATACGGAAATACAGATAAGCGATTTGCAGGCGGGAGATACAATTTCCGTCACGTATTCCGGCGGCGTCACCGAAACCTATCCGGCAGGCATAGAGAATATAATAAAAATCGTACTGCTTGATGATGAAAAATAGAGCGGGAACACTATAAAAAAGCTATCGAATAATACACAGCAGCCAGGAGGAGAAACAGCATGAAACGAATCTTGTATAAGTCATCTATCATCTTACCGCTTGCTATGGCATATTTCAGCATCATTGACCCGTTCCGGCTCTGCATACCGGAAATCGGCCTTTATATGGGAACATGGAGTTCCTTAATGCTGATTGTTACGGTTACTGTAGTATGGCTCTGCTGCTCTCCTTTCAGGCGCGGCGTCTGCAACGGCACTATAACGGAACTGATATTCAATATAATTCCCGTCGAGTTTGTGATGATGCTTGTTTTTATGCAGAAGCATTTCGTTATTACGCTGCTCATCGGATTGATAATGATAGGAGGAGAAATCGCCCTGTTCATCGCGTTAAAAAAAGATGAACGGAAGCAAGAGTTTTCAGAAAAGCTGCATCGAAAATATCGGCTTGCATTCAGACGATACTCGGTTTTCGGCATAGCCGCTCTCTGTGCTGTTCCCAGCTTGATCGCGACCTTCGTTGATGGTGTTGGGTCGTCCACATACAGTACTACGGAAGAACTGTATGATCAAATGTTTTCCGAAACCGAAACCAGTGAAGCTGACAAATCGGCTGATCCGTATGAGGGGAAAACCGAACTTTGGAGCTATCTGAAGGAGGAAAACTGGAGCCAGCTGTCCATACAGGAGAAAATGACCGTAACGCAGGAACTTGTCGATTTTGAATCGGAGGTGCTTGGCATAACATCTGTTCCGGTAGCGGCAGAACTGATCGGCGCATTTACATTGGGCTCGTATGACGATGAAACAAAGCAAATGCGGATCAATACCGAACATCTTGCTAATTTATCTTCACAAGAAATCATCGGCACAATCTGCCACGAGGTTCATCACTCTTATGTTGATTACTTAGTTACCACGCTTGATTGGGACAACCCGGCGATGAACTGCGCTTATTTCGCAGAGCTAAGGGAACTCAAGGATTCCCTGGAAAACTACAAAAGCTCGCAAACCTACGGCTATGAAGCCTATGAGAGTCAACCGCTGGAGGTCGCAGCCCGCGAGTACAGCGAACAAGAAACCGCAAAAATAATGACTTACATAGAGGCATGCGGGGAAGGGGAGTAAGGGGTA
>CAZRHS010000116.1:0-1771 GCA_964600045.1 uncultured Clostridium sp. | reverse complement strand
GCCACATGGATGAGCTTACGGAAAGCGGAATTCACGCGCTGAAAATAGAGGGGCGAATGAAGCGGCCGGAATACGTGGCGGCGGCTGTTACGGCCTGCAAACAGGCGCAAAACGGCGAAAAGCCGGACATTGACACCCTGCGCGCTGTCTTCTCCCGAAGCGGCTTTACGGACGGATACTACACCGGCCACCGCACAAGCGATATGTTCGGCGCGCGCAGCAAGGAGGACGTGCAGGCGGCGGCATCGGTTTTGCCAAAGCTGGCCGCGCTTTACGCAAACGAAAAGCAGACAATCCCTCTTTACGCCAGGCTCACCGCTCGCATAGGGCAGGAATCAAGGCTTTATCTGACGGACGGCGTTTTTGAGGCGGAAGCCGTGGGTCCCGCGGCCGAGAACGCGCTTAACCGCCCGCTTGGTGAGGAGGCGGCGACAAAGGCCATATCCCAAACCGGCGGTACGATTTATTATATAAATCAAATTGAATTCGATATGGACGCGGGGGCGATACTGCCGCTTTCCGCGCTTAAGGCGATGAGGCGCGAGGCCGTGGCGAAAATAGCCGAACTTCGCGCGTACAGAGAGCCTTACGAAAACACGCTTGCCGAGGCGGAGGAGCTTCCCATGCATCCCGCAAACGAAAAAACGGCCCTTCGCATGCGCTTTGAAAGCTATGACCAGCTTTTCACCATACCCGAGGCTGAGGCGATAATACTTGGCGTGGACGAGATTCTTTCCCACGAGGAGCTTATAACCTCCCTTGGCGAAAGGCTTTTCGCGGAGCTGCCCGCGCTCTGCTTCCCGGACGATATGCCGCGCCTTAGGCAAAAGCTTGAAAAACTGAAAACCCTTGGCCTAACCCACGTTACGGCGGACAATCTGGGCCAGGTTAAGCTTGCGCTTGACATGGGCTTTAATGTGCATGGGGACAGCTCCCTTAACATACTGAACAGCCAGACGCTTGAGCAATTCAGGAAAATGGGGCTTACGGACGCGACCGTTTCGTTTGAGCTGAAAATGAACCGCATACAAAAGCTTAAAGGCACCCTGCCGCGCGGCATAATCGGCTACGGCTACCTTGGCCTTATGAAAATGCGTGCCTGCCCGGCCCGGGGCGAGAACGGCTGCGGCGACTGCACCGGCAAAAACGTGCTCATAGACGAAAAAAAGGAGCGATTCACGCTCCTCTGCCGCAACAGAAAATACAGTGAGCTTCTCAACAGCGTGCCGCTCTACATTGCCGACAAGCCGCACTCCGGCCTTGACTTCATAACGCTGCGCTTCACCACCGAAACCAAATCCGAGGCCATGCGCATAGCGAACATGTTCCTGTCCGGCGAAGCTCCCGACTTCCCCCGCACGGGCGGGCTGTATTATAGGGAGTTGAGGTAGGGGCTTATTCCGGCTCAACTCTATCGATACTTACTTTATAAAGTCTGGCAAGCACTAAGCCAACTTTGAAATAATAAAACTCACTTTACTTCAATCCGACTTTTCTTTATGCCAAGGGGCCGGGGAAGATTTCGATTTCTTCCCCTAGGCCCCCTGGCGACCCCCTACCCCAATTGAAACGATCGCTCCGCGAAGGGGGACGGGACTGGACTGATTCTATTGTACTGTACTTGAAATCGGAGATTTTATTAAACTTTGCCTTTTTGGTGCTGTCTAAATTCTTATGCTGTTGTTGTCCGGTTGCTATGGTTAGATTGTAATGCCGTCGCCGGACTCCTTCCGTCACGGCTACGCCGTGCCACCTCCCTCTGCAGGGAGGC
>CAZRHS010000115.1:0-1828 GCA_964600045.1 uncultured Clostridium sp. | reverse complement strand
GGTGGGGCGGCAAAGGCGCGCGGTCAGGTCAACAACGCTTACGTCGTTCGTAGGTACGCGGAAGCTCATGCCGGTCAGCTTGCCCTTAAGGCTGGGGATAACCAGTGCGCAGGCCTTGGCGGCGCCGGTGGTGGAGGGGATAATGTTGTTGAACACGCTCCTGCCTGTACGCCAGTCGCGGCCGGCGCGGGCATCTACGGGCTTCTGCTTGGAGGTGGCGGAGTGTATGGTGGACATAAGTCCCTGCTCTATGCCGAAATTATCGTGGATTATCTTCGTAAGCGGGGCAAGGCAGTTGGTGGTGCAGCTGGCGTTTGAAACAACAAGCTGGTCCGGAGTGTATTCCGTGTGGTTTACGCCCATAACGTAGGTGGGGGTTTCCTTGTCCTTTGCGGGAGCGCTCAGCACAACCTTCTTTGCGCCGTGCTCAAGGTGGCCGGATGCAAGCTCGGTGGTATTGAATGCGCCGGTGGACTCAACTATGTATTCCGCGCCGCAGCTGTCCCAGGGAATTTCCTTAACGTCGCTGCTGCTGAAAACGGCTATCTCGTGACCGTTGATGCTTATGCCTTTTTCGGTCTGCTCAACCGTTCCGGGGAAACGCCCGAATACGGAATCGTATTTCATAAGATAAACCATGTAGTCCGGTTCAGCCTTGCGAAGGTTGATGCCGCAGATTTCGAACTCTTCCGGCCTTTCCGCCGCTATGCGCAGTACGGTCCTGCCGATTCTGCCAAAACCATTGATACCAAGCTTTATAGCCATTGCCGCGATATCCTCCGATATATTATATATATTCTTTGGGGCATACTTCCCCACAGCGATTATACCATAAACACAATTTATGTCAATCTAATTCCGGCTTATAAGCAAATAAGATATGATGATGCCTTTTTGCAAAAACTTAAAAGATTGGCTTATACAAAAGGGGAATAACGCTATTGCCGCGAATGAATTTATGTTGTACAATTACCGATATCAAACCTTAATACTTGAAAGGCGGTAGCTAACCATGGAAGAGATGGAAAGGGATTTTGTAACCTTTACCGATGACGACGGCAACGAGTTTGAACTGGACGTTGTGGATTACTTTGAATATGAAGGCCAGGAGTACGCGGTACTTATGGACCTTAGCGAGGAGTGCGACTGCGAGCACGGCGAGGATGAGGAGTGCGACTGCGGCGCGCATGATGTATATATCATGAAGATAGTCGTAAACGGCGATATGGAAGAGTTCGTTCCCGCCGATGAGGACAAGTTTGATGCTCTCGTAGCCATAGTTGACGAGCGCATGAACAGCGAATGCTGCTGCGATGATGATTGCGACTGCGAAGATGAGCATGAGCACGAGCATGATTGCGACTGCGGCTGCTGCCATCACGAGTAATAGCCTGCTCACGCCATGAATATCGGAGACACATTCACGCTAAGCCGGGTTGTAACGGATGATATGACCGCGGTTGCTATAGGAAGCGGCGGGCTGCCGGTTTTCGGCACGCCTTATCTTGCTGCCATGATAGAGAACGCCGCGTTCACTTATATTCAAAATCAGCTCCCTGAGGGCAAAAGCTCCGTAGGGACAAGGATTGATATAAGCCATGTTTCCCCGTCCCCCGTGGGAATGGAAGTGAAGGTTACCGTTGAGGTAACAAACATATCCGCCAACGGCAAAATGATAGACTTTAAGGCCACGGCAGAGGACACAGCCGGCATAATAGGCGAGGGCACGCATCAGCGCGCGGTTATCACAACCGATCGCTTCATGGAAAAATGCAGCTCTAAGCTTAGCTGAATGAACCGAACAAACCAAAGCATAAAAGCATCTCAA
>CAZRHS010000114.1:0-1836 GCA_964600045.1 uncultured Clostridium sp. | reverse complement strand
AATCCTCCCTACAAAGGGAGGTGGCACGGCGTAGCCGTGCCGGAGGGTGTTTACTCCCCAATCTTCATCAGCGCGTCGTACAGCGCCTCGAGGCCGTCGCGGGTATAATATTCTATTGTAATTTTGCCCTTCTTTTCGGTGCCTTCTATTGTGACCTTGGTGCCCAAGTGCTCGCGCAGCTTCTCCTGGGCATAGTGCATGTCGTTTGTCTGGCGTACGCGCTTTTTCTTTGATTCCTTCTCAACCGCCGCAAGCTCGGGGTTGGTATACTTGGTGGCCTTGCGCTCAACTTCCCTTACGGACCAGCCGTTAAGCGCCGCGTCGCCCGCGAGCCTCCTCACGGCGGCCTCGTCCTTTATGCCGGCAAGCGCCCTGCCGTGGCCCGCGCTGAGTTTGCCTTCTTTTACAAGGTCCTGCACGCTGTCCGGCAGCGTAAGAAGCCTTAAGCTGTTCGCTATGGCCGGGCGGCTCTTGCTCAGGCGGGAGGAAACCTCCTCCTGCGTAAGGTCGTGCTGCTGCATAAGGAAGCGAATCGCCGCCGCCTCCTCTATGGGGTTCAGGTTCTCGCGCTGCACGTTTTCAACAAGCGCTATCTCCTGAATTTGCGCGTCGTCAAACTGCTTTACTATTACGGGCACGGTTTTGAACCCGGCAAGACGGGCCGCGCGGAAGCGTCTCTCCCCCGCTACTATCGTATATCTTTCGCCATTCTGGTGAACTATTATGGGCTGAACCATGCCGTGCCGCTTAAGGCTTTCCGCAAGCTCCTTAAGCTTGTCCTCGTCAAACGTCTTCCTCGGCTGGTCGGCGTTCGTGTCTATCAGATAAATGTCCGCCTGCACAACGCCCTCCGGCGGCGTTTCCGTAAAGTCCCCAAGCAGCGCGTCCAGCCCGCGCCCAAGCTTTTTCATCGCCATATTATTTCTCCTTTCCCACAAGCTCACGGGCAAGCGCGTCGTACGCCTTGGCTCCTACGGACTTGGGATCGTATTTATTTATCGGCATGCCGAAGCTCGGCGCCTCGCCAAGGCGCACGGAGCGGGGAATAATCGTGTTGTATACCTTATTCTTAAAGAATTTTTTCACCTCAAGCACAACCTGCTCGGAAAGATTCGTGCGCGCGTCAAACATGGTAAGCACCACGCCCTCAACCGCAAGCTTGCTGTTTAAGTGCGTGCGCACAAGCTTAACCGTTCCCATAAGGTCGCTCAATCCCTCAAGCGCGTAGTATTCGCACTGTATGGGCGCAAGAAGCGTATCCGCCGCAGTCATGGCGTTTATGGTAAGAAGTCCCAATGAAGGCGGACAATCTATGAAAATATAATCATATTTATTCCTGACCTTGTCGAGCGCGCGCTTTAATACGGTCTCCCTCGCAAGCGTGTTCACAAGCTCCACCTCCGCGCCGGAAAGCTCCTTCCTTGCGCAGATAAGGTCCAGATTCTCGCTCGGGGTCTTTACCGTTGCCTCCTCCGCGCTCACGCCGTTTATAAGCACATCGTATATGCTGTGCTCCGGCGCGTCCTTATCAACGCCAAGGCCGCTTGTGCAGTTGCCCTGCGGGTCTATGTCTATGCACAAAACCTTCTTGCCCAGCGCCGCAACGCAGGCGGAAAGGTTTACGGTGGTTGTGGTTTTGCCCACGCCTCCCTTTTGATTTGCTATCGCTACTATCTTTGACATGCGTATTTCTCCTTGAATAAGCCGCTTCCCGCGGCGCGATTGTTCAATCACTTCCTTTATTATAAACGAATGTTTCACGTGAAACAATCCCCACATGGCCCCGCGCGCACAAAAGTATGGGAATATGAACGCGATGCCGGGATGCGGTTTGAG
>CAZRHS010000113.1:0-1994 GCA_964600045.1 uncultured Clostridium sp. | reverse complement strand
ACGACTTCCCGCGCGGCATTAATGCCGTGATTTTCCTGCTTCACAAGCCCGCGGGGCAGGGAACAAGGGCGAACGTGCTGCAGCCGGACGATCCTAAGGTTGCCGAGTTTTTCGCGCAGGTTGACGCGGTGCATCCGTTCAAGGTGGGTATGGACAGCTGCAATGTGCCGGGAGCGATCAACTTTTGCAAAAACATTCTTCCGGAGTCGCTGGATACCTGCGAGGGCGGGCGATACAGCTGCTATATCGGTTCGGACATGATTATGGTTCCGTGCAGCTTTGACCAGCAGAAACAGTATAAGGTTTCCCTTCGCGGCATGACGATCGAGGAGGCCTGGAACAGCGAACCGTTTGAAAAATTCAGGGATCACATGCGCGGGGCTTGCCCCGGCTGCGATAAAAAGGAGCTTTGCATGGGCGGCTGCCCGCTCATGCCGGAAATTGTCTTTTGTAATAAGGCAGAAAGAAAAATTGTGCAGGAGGAACACATATGAAAATCAGAACGGATTTTGTAACCAATTCAAGCAGCAGCTCGTTTCTGACAGTTCGCGTTGACGATCCAGACCTGGCGAAGGATTTTGGCTATGCGAGTACGCAAGAAATGAATAATGCAATCGAGGCGGCAAAGGAAATATGGTACATTATTCATGAATTCCAGCCACCGTTTGTCGAAATGGCAAATTTAGACGGTCTGTTCTCGATTCTGTCGCTAACCGACAACGATATTTATAAATATTATAACTATTGTATCCGTTATATCGTGGATAACTATGATAAAGATGAAGATGAAGACGAACTCGAAGAAGAAAACCCTCCGCAAGTAGAAGGTGACAGCTATAAAGCTTTGCAGGCATGGTTTGAGGCAAATAAACATGTCGGAAACCTTGGTTTTGGTTGGATGTTGTATACCGACCCGGCGCGAGCAAAAGCTCTGCGGACGTGGTACAAGGCAAATCATCCGGAATTAGAGAAATTCAATAAGACCGAAGGGGATATTAACGGACTTTCGTTTGATATGGGATACTGTACTGAGGGCGAATTCGGGCCGTTTATATATGTAAAGATCAATCACGGCAAAAAGCTTACCATCACTGTCGATGATGTGTTATATTTTTATTCTTATCTCGGCCAATATATTAATGGATATGAATTCCTGCTTCTCGGAAAAGCCGAGGATTATACTTACTATGATAAGATAGTCAAATATATAGAGCGCCATGGGGGCACGATTACCGCCGAAATCACGCCCAATACAAGGTATGCCGTTTATCCTGTGGATAAGTATGGCTGGTCTGCAGGAGATAAGAAAGTATTGGACAGCATCCGCGCTGAATGTGTTCCGATTGTTTCGGAAAAAGCGTTTGCATTCCGTTGGCTCGGCGCAGATACAGAAGAACTGTGGGGTAAAGACATTAATGACCTAGTCAACGAGGGCTTTTTCGGGGATTATCTGGAATTTTTTGAGGAAACCGGATATGGCGAAGTTACCGTTGAGCATTGGGAAAACGGCGGCTGGCGCAGATATTAATGCATCATTTTAACCGGAGAAAGGAGGCCCCGGCCTCCTTTTCTTGTACCTTGGCTTTTGCTCCCCCCCTTGCACCCCACAAACATTTATGCTTCAATTCGCATTGGTTAGAGCGCTCTAATTAAAGTGGGGATACAAGGAGTTTTATGATGCTTGCGTTTATAATTGAGGCTGTGGTGCTGTGCGCGGTGTTTACGGTAAGCTGCATGGCGCTTGTGGGCATGCTGATAGGCCTGCCGGGCTGCCTCATAGCCGGACTTACGGCAATGGTGCTGGGGTAAATTTCAAACTAATCAAAAAGCACCCCTCTCGGAGTGCTTTCTTATCTAAGTTTCTTATTTATACGGATTCTGCTCGGGGTCGTCTGCTAAGGCGTCAGTCAGGTTGTCCGAGGGGTTGTCGAATATGAGGGTGATGTACTTTTCGTAGCTTTCGGGATGCACGACAGCAAGGCCCTCCGGCACGG
>CAZRHS010000112.1:1239-2002 GCA_964600045.1 uncultured Clostridium sp. | reverse complement strand
GAAAAGGCGGGTTTTATAATTTCAAGGCAGGCGTAACGCGTTGCCATCCGGAGTAAACCGGTACGAATCGGAATCATCGCCGTCATTAGGCACAAACGATATACCCCTCTCGCGGCACTCAAGGGCAAGTTCCAGGGTATCCTTATGTTTTCCCGCATCATCTCTGTTCCGTGCCTGATAAATGCTCTTAAGCTCAAGCTCAATGCGCTCTTTGCCCTTCGCGATAATAAAAATATCGGAATCGGTCGCGTCAACCGATAAAACAGCGGCGTAGAACGCGGCGGGATAATAAATTTTGTACCAAATCATGCGCAGATAATTTGTCACGTATTCAACCGCGTGGGTTTTAGGGAACAGATACGCGATTCTTTCTGCCGATTCAATGTACCGTTCCTCCATGCCGCATTTTTTTAGCTCGTCCGGGCATTCTTCCGCCATTCCTTTGCCAATCGCCTCCGCCAATCTGAAAGCGGTCTTTCTGTCCGCGCCGTTTGTAAGCAAGGTAAGCATTATGTCCTCTCGGTGCGAAATCAGCTCCTCGGGATCGACACCCTCTTTTACCAGCTCCTCGCCGTTGCCGTTCCACGCGCCCACTCCGTGCGCCAGGCCGTATATTCTGACTAAATCGGAAAACCTCGCCGTCGGCAGTTTGCCTACAATTTCCTTTATAATATCGGCATTGAGCGGAAGCCCCCTAAGGCTGTCGCCATGGAAAAACGCATCGGTGTCTATTTCATCAAACTTAATTGTTTTTGCGCTAATT
>CAZRHS010000112.1:0-1229 GCA_964600045.1 uncultured Clostridium sp. | reverse complement strand
GTCATTTTCTCCATCAATTTCAGCTTTGAAAACATATCAAGGCCGCCTATAAAAAGCCTTTCAAGGGGCAGCTTGTAAAAACCGATAAGCGTTGCCGGCATCAAACTTTGCCTCAGTTGGGATTGTTTATCATACCCTACCGGCGAAAAATCAAATATTTCCTTGCCGTCGGGAACAACAAGCATTCTTTCGGGATATCTTCCGCCCGATATTAATACGGAGGACAATCTTTCCTTTATTATGTCTTCTTCATCGCTCGTCAGCCGTAAATCGTGCCCGGCGCGGTAATCCGCAAGGAGGTTTTTCGCGGCGCGGTAGGGGAGATGCGCCTCTGTACCCGCGCAAAATATTCTGCCCTTTCCCAATATATTTTCCAAATATTCGACCATGTCGCTTTGAATTTCGGGCGCGAAGTTGAAATTAAAATCCGGCACCTTGTCCCCGGCGAACCCGGCAAAAAACTCAACCGGTATATTATGCCCGTCGCCTACCATTATTTCACCGCAGACAGGGCAATTCTTTTTCTCAACGCCGTAGCCGTTCAAATCAAAGCCGGAAGGATACTTTTTCGCGTCAACCGCCTCCACATGCTTGCAATGCGCGCAATAATAATGCGGCGGCAAAGGATTACTTTCGGCAATTCCCATAATATAGCCCACAAATGAGCCGGCGCCGAAGCCGCGAATATTATATAAATACCCAAGCTCCCGGCTTTTATTTGCAAGCATCGACGCGATAACATAAGATGAGGCGAACCCGTTTGAAAGTATGTTTTTAATCTCGGACTCAAAACGGGCGGATATAAACTCGGGAACATTTTCCCCATACTTTTCATTTAAGGCCTTTTCGCAGGAATTTTTCAGCTTTTCTTCCGCATTTGGCAGGCTGAATGAACAGCGCGCTTTATCCTCAATGGAAAAATCCTCAATCATATCCGCTATGGTGTTAGTGTTGTCCAAAACAAGCTTCCGCGCCATCTCTGATCCCTCCGATTCATACTCGTTCAGCATTTCTTCGGTTGTCAAAAAGGGAATCGCGCCGGGATGCGTTTCTGGGAATATATCGCGCAATATGCTGCAGCAAAGCTCGTCGCGATCGGTAACGCAATTTGAACCGTCAGCCGCTACCGCCAATTTATTCGCTCTTTCCATGCTCTTGGCAATCCTATATAAAGCCGATTTTACGCAGGCTTGGTCGCCCGCCGCTTCGGCATAACGGCGCGGGAGCTT
>CAZRHS010000111.1:0-2128 GCA_964600045.1 uncultured Clostridium sp. | reverse complement strand
ATAGTGCCGGTTTATGAAAACGGGATTATAAGATAAAATTTGCATTTGGTAAAACTGGGAGAGGCCGAATAGGCGCTCTCCTTTTTTGAATCGAGTTAAGTGCGCTTGGCTTCTGCTGATACTTACTTTATGAAAATGGACTTTGCCCCCCATAACCCCACCTTATACACGCATCATAAATCTCTATTACACCATCAGGATAAGTTAGAGTTATAATTAACGAACTGTGTTTTGATAATGAGAATGGAGGTTTATATATTATGACCAACAGAGTTCATAGAATTCTTTGCCTGGTGATGAGTCTTGTCATGGTTCTTTCCATGGTGAGCTTTAATGCCGCGGCGGATGAATACAAGGTTGGCAGCACGATTACGACGGAAACCGACGACAGTTCGCAGCTGCCCGCGCTTACCAACCCCGCGCTTGCCTGGAGTGGCCCCGTGACGCTTTATAACGACAGAGCCTGCGGCCTTGAAGAGCATACGCACAGCCTTGATACCTGCTCCTACAGGAAGGCGGCGGATGACGAGGCCGGGGACTTCGGCATGAATTTATATTATATAGCGGTGGATAATCCCGACGGATCCGACACCTATGTGTGGAAAGAGTGCACAAAGGATGAGTTCTATGCCGCAACGCACGGCAAGATGGAATACACTTACTTTGTATGGACCTGCGGCAATGTAGCGCATACGCATACCGACGAATGCACCGTTATAACCGGCTATCAGTGGACCGTTACGAAAGCAAACCTTAACGAGCACTTTATTTATAACCATATAAAGGTAGCCTTCACAAACGTTCAGGAAGGACTGAGCGTAACCGACGTATCAATTAAAGTGACCTACGCCAACGGCACGAGCAAGGTAATTACCAAGGTCGATACGGACGATTACGGCGCGCTGATATTCAAGGACTACCATCTTGACTACAAGTACGCCTTTATTTCAAACGATACGGACGACAAGAGCGAAAACCGCATGGTGGGCCTTGATATAACATACACCTACAACGGCACGACCAGCACATACAGCGTGAATACGCATGATGGCCTTGAGGCCGCGCGCCTTGCCTGCCGGGATTATCTAACGAACAGAAACGGTCTTGACTTCACCATTCAGGTCGGTTCAACGTCCGCTTACTATTATAAGATTGTTAAAAACTACTATCTTGACAGTACCCTTGAGGGCAGCGAAACCGGCGACGCGGTTCAGACCGCCGGCAGCACAACAACGCTTGCTCCCGAGGCCACATTAACCTATGGCGGCAATTCCTACGGCCTTGACACGACAAGCGCGTATAAAAACGTTGATATCTCCGCTTCCGAGGATGATTCAACCAAAGCCGTTGAGATAACCCTTAATTACAGGCGCTATACCGTATCGCATGAGTTCGTTTCCGGCACAACCGGCAAGACCTTGCCCGCGGGCGCAACGAGGCAGCTGCCCGAGAATACCGGCATCAATATGGGCGGCACCGCGTACCCTGCGAAAAGCGCTTTTGACGATGTTGAAGTAAAAGAAAACGGCGTTACCGTAGGCACTTGGACCTTCAAAGGATGGGACAAGGAATCCGTTGAGAGCGTAAACGAGGCCGTCAAGTTCACGGGAACGTGGACCTACACCGCGGCTGAACTGCCCAAGAGTAATTTTGCCGTAACATACAAGTTCGTCGCCGTTCCCGATGACGAAACCCTGCCCGAGGGCGTAATGAATCAGCTGCCCGCAGCCGGCACTGCCGAAAAGGGCGCGTACGTAATCCCCGCGACCAGCACGTTTGACGATGTTGAGGTAAAGGAAAACGGCGTTACCGTGGGCACATGGTCGTTCTCCAACTGGGACAAGGCGGAAGTTCTGAGCGCAAGCGAGGACGTGGTGTTCACCGGAACATGGACCTACACCGCGGCTGAGAAAACCGACCCCGAGGAAACCTATTATGATGTAACATACAGCTTCGTTTCCGGCACCGACGGCAAGACCCTGCCCACGGAAGTGACGAATCAGGAGCCCGAAAAAGCGAGCGTAAAGGAAGGCACAACCGTAACCCCCGCGAGCGATTTTAAGGATGTTGAAGTAAAAGAAAACGGCGTTACCGTAGGCACCTGGTCGTTTAACGGCTGGAATCCGAC
>CAZRHS010000110.1:0-2136 GCA_964600045.1 uncultured Clostridium sp. | reverse complement strand
TACCCGGAATTACGTCCCGCGGGGACGCAAAACCCGCTCTTAATTCATCGTCCCCGCCATCGTCCCCTAAAAAACCCAGAGATTTAGCGGCTTGGGGACGCAGGGACGCAGGGGACGCAGAATTTATATATTTAGTTTGATGTATTTAACCAGCCTTTGTATCCGCTCTACCGCCCATCACTTCACCAAGCCCCAGATTTACATAAAAAATCGGAGCCGTATACACAGCTCCGTTGTCATTCGCTTTATTCGCTTTTACCTTTTGGTGGGGTAGCTTGAGCGGTACGCGCGGCGTTTCCTGGCCCTGCGCCTGCGGCGGCGGGTGGAAAGTACCTTTGCTATTACAACTATTATTATGAGCGCAACGAGCAGCAGCACCCAGAACAGCCATCCGCTGCCGGAGCTTTCGCCGTCGTCCGTGGGATTGGATACTATAAGCGGGCTATCGTTAGGCGCGGAAGTGCTGTCAACAACGCTTGCCGCCGCGGCAACGTCTCTTGATGCGGTAAACGGCGCGGTGAACAGCGTTACTCCGTTATACTGATAGGAAATGGTGCCAAGCTCCTCGCCCGCGGTTATGGGCGCCTCAAGCTTTTTGGTGGTTACATAGCTTGTTGTAAGCAAAGAAGGCGTGGCCTGTATGGTATTCACGGTTTCCTTCATGCCGTTTAAGGTAAGGCCTGAAAGGTCTATATTAACGGTAAGCATGCCGCCCTCGGCATCCTCAAGGCTGGCGTTTGAAACGGGCAGCTGCATGGTGGTTTCAAGCCCCAATGAATCCGCTGAAACGGATATATAGTTTTCAAAGCCCCAGTCGAAGAACTTGGCGGCGTTCTCGAAGCGGTATTCGCCGGGAACCTTGTTTTCATAATCGCCGAACAGAACAAGTATAAGCTCTACTCCGTCCTTCTCCGCACTTGCCACAAGGCAGCGGCCGGCGGCCGTGGTGTCTCCCGTTTTTACGCCGGTTGCGTATTTATACTTATAGTCAACCTCGCCCTCTTTTGTATAAAGAAGGCGGTTGGTATTGTACCACTGATAGCCGTCCGAATCCTTGTTGGTGGGGGCGGCGGTGTAGGTTGCGGTGGATACTATTTCCCTGAATGTTTCGTTCTGCATGGCGTAGCGGGTAAGCAGAGCCATGTCGTAGGCGGTTGTATAATGATCCTCTTTATGCAGGCCGTTCGGCTTAACAAAGTGCGTGCCGGTCATGCCAAGCTCGCTTGCCTTTGCGTTCATCATTTCCGCAAAGCCGGATTCACTGCCGCCGAAATGCTCCGCTATGGCCTTGGCGGCATCGTTGCCGGAAAACATCATCATGCCGTGGAGCATGTCTATAAGCGGCATCTCCTCATTCCTTGAAAAATGGCAGGTAGAGCCGCGGGTTTCAACATTCGCGCCGGTATTTACAATTTCGTTAATATCCTCCGCGTTCTCAATGGCGAGAATGCAGGTCATAATCTTTGTGGTGCTGGCGGGGTATGCCTGCTCCTTGCTGTTCTTTTCATAAAGAACGGTGCCGGTTGCCGCGTCCATAAGGCAAATATAGGGCGTTGTTACGGAATCCGGATCAAATTCATCCGCGCTTGCCGTAAGCGGCACGGCGCAGAGCGCAAGCAGAAGCACAAGCACAAGCGAAATAAATCGTTTCAAGTCGGGTTTTGTCCTTTCGGGAAATATACACAATCTGTATTATAGCAAAAATATACCGTTTTTGTACATAGGCGGGCGTTCAAATTGTTTTAATGTTCATATTCTGCCCCTTTATGCGGGGCGTTTTTATGGTATAATAAAGGTGGATTTATATAGTCGCCGTTTGGCGCGGCGGCGAAGGGAGGAATTATATGGCAAAGCGAATACTGCTGGTGGACGACGAACCGCTTATGATAAAAGGGCTTAAGCGTACCCTTGAGCAGGACGGATACGAAACCGATTCCGCTGCCGACGGCGAGGAGGCACTGAAAAAGCTGAACAGTGAGCACTTTGATCTGGTGCTGCTGGACGTTATGCTGCCGAAGCTGAGCGGCATAGAGGTTTGCCAGATAGTTCGCGAAACAAGCGACATTCCCATAATCATGCTTACGGCAAAGGGCGAGGACATGGACAAAATACTCGGCCTTGAATACGGCGCGGACG
>CAZRHS010000109.1:0-2141 GCA_964600045.1 uncultured Clostridium sp. | reverse complement strand
TTTCGTTTGATTCTTCCGGCCCTGCCCCCAGCAAATTCGGCGCGGACGAAAACGCAGTTTTTGATTTTATGCGGCACAATGCCTGCACTAATGCCCGCATAAAGGGCATACACGTTCATCTTAAAAGCCAGGAAACAAACGCTAAAACGCTTGCCGAATATCATAAAAACGTGCTTAATCTGGCGGAACGCTTTGCAAGTGAGTTCGGAGAGCTTGATTTTATTAACATGGGCTCCGGCATAGGCGCAAGCCTTGGCGGGAGCGCGCTTGATATGGACCTGCTTGGCGCTACTGCAAGGGAAAGCCTTTCGCGCTTTAATAAAAAACACCCTTCAACCCGCCTTATGGTTGAATCCGGCCGCTATATAGTATGCGATGCCGGAACGTATGTTGCTCACGTTGTTGATAAAAAGGCTTCTCACGGAAAAACGTATGTAATACTCTCGGGCACGCTGAACGCCTTTTTGCGCCCCGCAATAGCAAGGCTTATCATGAAATATTCAGCCAGCCTTAACCCCGCGGGATCGGAGCCGCTTTTCTCGGGCGCGGACGCGTTTGAGTTCATCGCCCCTTATGACGATAGACCCATTGAAACGGTAACGCTTGCGGGCAATGTATGCACGGCGTGCGACATTGTGGCGGAGGATATTGAATTGCCCCGCCTTGAACGCGGCGACATTGTGCTTATATCAAACGCCGGCAGCTACGCCGCGGTGCTTTCGCCAAATCAGTTCTCTTTCCAAAGAAAAGCGGAGGAATTATTCCTTACAAAGGACGGCAATATAGAATAAAAAACAGGGACGGAGGTGTTTTCCGTCCCTTTCTCGTTATGCTGTGTAATCAAACTGGGCCTGATACATGGAGGCGTAGCAGCCGTTTTTCCTAAGAAGCTCCTCGTGGGTGCCGCTCTCAACCAACCTTCCCTTGTCTATAACCAAAATGCGGTCGGCGCCTGTTATGGTGGATAGGCGATGGGCTATCACAAAGCATGTGCGCCCTTCCATCAGCTTCAGCATTGCGTCCTGAATAAGCTTTTCCGTTCGGGTGTCCACGTTTGACGTGGCCTCATCCAGTATCAGCATGGAAGAATTCATAAGCATAGCGCGGGCAATTGTTATCAGCTGCTTCTGCCCCTTTGAAATGCTTGTGCCGGAGGCTGTGATAAGCGTATCGTAGCCATCGGGCATGGAAAGAATCATGTCGTGAATATGCGCCGCCTGCGCCGCGGCAACAACCTCTTCCGGCTTGGCATCAGGACGGCCGTACGCAATATTATCATAAATTGTTCCTTCAAACAGCCAGCTGTCCTGCAGAACCATTGTGAACTGGGAGCGCAGACTGTCCCGCTTAAGCGTGCGTATATCATTGCCGTCCAGCAGAATGGCGCCGGAGGATACATCGTAAAAACGCATCAGCAGATTTATAAGCGTGGTCTTTCCGCAGCCGGTTTCGCCAACTATGGCTATAACGGAGCCGGGCTTTGCATCAAAGCTTACGTTGTGCAGCACCTCTTTGCCCTCAATATAGCTGAATGACACATCCTGCACTTCTATGTGCCCATTGCAGGGCGCGGCATCAAGAGCACCGGGCTCGTCCGGCTTTTCCGGGGGAAGATCGCATAGCGTAAGCACCCTTTCGGCGGCGGCAAGGGCGGACTGAATTTCGCTTAAAATATTCGCGAATTCGTTAATAGGGCCTGAAAACTTGCGGCTGTACAGCACGAATGAGCCTATGCTTCCAAGGGAAATGCTTCCGGCCATGTACATAAGCGAACCGAAAATGCTGACCAGCGCCAACGAAATATTGTTAATCAGGTTTACTGTTGGGCCGGTAACGCTTGCCGTGTAATCGGCTTTCCAGTTGGCCTCAACGGCGTTGTCATTCTTCTTTGAAAAACGGTTGTGGAATTCCTCTTCCTGGTGGTAGGCGCGCACGGTCTTAAGGCCGGAGATTGTCTCCTCAACAAAGCCGTTCAGCTCGCCCAGCTTCCGCGAACGCTCCCTGAAAAGTGGGCGTACCCGCTTGGCGCGTATGCGGGTAAAGCAAATGGAGATAGGTATTGTGAATACGAAAACCAGCAGCAGCCTTGGCGATATGGAAACCATCATGGCAAACGAGCCTACAACCGTGATAAGGCTTGA
>CAZRHS010000108.1:0-2241 GCA_964600045.1 uncultured Clostridium sp. | reverse complement strand
TGAAGTAAAGTGAGGTTTGTAATCTCAAAGTTGGCTTTGTGCCGAACGGCCCGATTTTCCTCAAAAAAATAATTTACTCTCATTAAAATATGATTTATAATAAATAGACCAATGTAGATTATTAAAAGGGGAGGTTTTTCCTTTATGACCAAAAAACTCCACAGGTTCCTGTCCCTGGCGATGAGCTTTATCATGGTTCTTTCCCTGGTAAGCGTTTACGCCTCCGCGGATCCGGAAACAGAAACGTATAAGCTTGGCGACACGTTTGAAAGCGAAGACGTAAACGCCACGCTGCCCGCGCTCACCAACCCGGCGCTTGCCTGGTCCGAACCCGTATTGGTTTACTCCTGCCACAAGGAAGCGCACACGCACAGCACCGATACCTGCTCTTACAGGGAACAGCAGTCAGGCGAAACGCTCGACTTCAGCATGCATAAATATTATGTTCTGAAGGAAAGCGAAAGCGGCAACGGAAAAGATGTATGGGTAGAATGCTCCAAGGAAGAATACGACAAGGCGAATAGCCCTTTTTCCGACCCGAACTATATGTCCACATATCTTAACTATGTATGGACCTGCGGCAAGGAAGCGCATACGCATACCGACGATTGCAAGCTTGTCTATCAGTGGACCGTTACGAAAAACAACCTTAACGAGCACACGATTTTTGACCACATAAAGGTAAACTTCACAAACGTTAAAACCGGCCTCAGCGTAAGCGATGTGTCCTTGGTGGTAACATACGCGAGCGGCAGAACCAAAACCGTTGCGCAGGACGGTGCCCCGGCCGATGACGGCGGACTGATGTACAGGGATATCCACACCGACACCTACCCTGCCATCATATCAAACAACACGGACGATAAGAGCGACTACCGCATAGTCAGCGTGGCTGTGACCTATACTTATGACGAGGTAACAACCACCTACACCGTAAATACGTTCGATGGCCTTGAGGCCGCGCGCAATGCCTGCCCGAATAAAGAATGGAACAGCAACGGTCTGGACTTCACCATTGCCGTTGAGCTTGCGCCCAGGTATTATTACACGATTACCAGGAACTACTATCTTGATGATCAGCTGGTAGGCTCCGAGACTTACGGCGATGGAAACGGCATCATTGTTCTTGAAACCAGATCCAGCACGATGAGCCTCACTCTCGACACCAACACCTCAACCTATAATAATGTTGAGTACGCCCTTGACGAGGCGACCAGCAAGCTTGAAAACGTAAACCTTGAAAGCTCCAAGAACGATTCCACCAAGGCGGTTGATTTTACCCTTAATTACAGGCGTTACAGCGTAGCGTACGAATTCGTTTCCGGCACGGACGGTAAGACCCTGCCCGAAGAAGTGACGGCTAAGCTGCCCCAAAGCACCTCCCTGCCCATGGGCGATAAGGTAGCCGCCCCCGCGAGCGATTTCACCACCGTTGATGAATACGTAAACGGCTTCCGTTCAGGAACATGGACATTTGACAAGTGGGACAAGGGTGCCATTGACAGCATAAAGGCGCCCGTAACCTTCAAGGGCACCTGGCTCTTTGAAGAGGCTCCCAAGCACACATACACCCTTACCTATGTCGGCAACGGCGGCGTGAAGGGCACCGAAACCACCCTTACCGATTCCGAAAACGTAACCGATACCTACGCTACCGTTTATGAGATGACCGCTGACGATTGCGAGTTCACGCTCGATCGCTATGCCTTCCAGGGCTGGGCGGAGACCAAAGAAGACGCCGATGCCGGCATCGTTACCGTAAAGGCGGGCGAAGCCGTGGAGTTCTCCTCCGAAGAGAAAGTGACCGATAAGACCCTCTACGCCGTATGGAAGCAGGTTGAGTTCTCAATAACCGTATCCAATTCATCCACCGGCTACGAGTTCAAGGATGGCGACACCATCTCCTACAGCGTTGCGGTAAACGGCACTAAGCTGAACGAAACCTACACCGCAACATATTACGCCGGGCGCGGCTGGACAAGCTTCACCGTTGACGGCATTACCGCGGACCAGGTCGTTACCGTAACCGAGCTTGACCCCCACAAGAACAACTACGTTCTCAGCGTAAGCGATGCAAGCGGCAACCACGTCGCGGCCAAGAAGGGTGACTACGCCCAGACCGTAACCGTCACGGGCGACACCACCATGACATTCGTAAACGAGTACACCGCCTACGCCGAGGAGTACACCCCCGCGCCGGTAGTGCCCGTGAACCCCACCATCCCCACCACCGGTGACAGC
>CAZRHS010000107.1:0-2256 GCA_964600045.1 uncultured Clostridium sp. | reverse complement strand
CGGAGATAGCTGGTTCTCCCCGAAATAGCTTTAGGGCTAGCCTCGATTTAGATTATTGGGGGTAGAGCACTGAATGGGCTAGGGGGCCACAAAGCTTACTGAACCCTATCAAACTTCGAATACCAAACAATTGATGATCGGGAGTCAGACAGTGAGAGATAAGTTCCATTGTCAAAAGGGAAACAGCCCAGATCCACGACTAAGGTCCCAAAATACACGTTAAGTGGAAAAGGATGTGCAGTTGCACAGACAACCAGGATGTTGGCTTAGAAGCAGCCACTCATTCAAAGAGTGCGTAATAGCTCACTGGTCGAGTGAATGTGCGCCGAAAATATACCGGGGCTAAACGTGATACCGAAGTCTGGGGATCAAGAAATTGATCGGTAGGGGAGCAACGCATATGGACTGAAGCAGGAGCGGAAGCGACTGTGGACTGTATGGGAGAGAGAATGCCGGCATGAGTAGCGAGAGCAAAGTGAGAATCTTTGCCGTCGAAAGCCTAAGGTTTCCTGAGGAAGGCTCGTCCTCTCAGGGTAAGTCGGGACCTAAGCCGAGGACAACAGTCGTAGGCGATGGACAACAGGTTGATATTCCTGTACCGTACTTAAGCGTTTGACCGAAGCAGTGACACAGAAGGATAGACAGACCGGAGGGATGGAAAACTCCGGCCAAGCAGTGAGGCTGACACGTAGTGAAGTACGCGTGTTAAGGCTGGGCTGTGATGGGGACCGAAGATTAGTAGGGAAGCTGTTGAATTCACACTGGCGAGAAAAGCTGCTAGGGAGCGAGAGTATGCCCGTACCGCAAACCGACACAGGTAGGCGAGGAGAGAATCCTAAGACGAGCGGGAGAACCCTTGTTAAGGAACTCGGCAAAATGACTCCGTAACTTAGGGAGAAGGAGTGCCTCGAGAGAGGCCGCAGAGAATAGGCCCAAGCGACTGTTTACCAAAAACACAGGTCTGTGCGAAGTAGAGATACGACGTATACGGGCTGACGCCTGCCCAGTGCCGGAAGGTTAAGGGGAAGTGTTAGGGCAACCGAAGCACGGAACTTAAGCCCCGGTGAACGGCGGCCGTAACTATAACGGTCCTAAGGTAGCGAAATTCCTTGTCGGGTAAGTTCCGACCCGCACGAATGGCGTAACGACTTGGGCACTGTCTCAACAAGGGACCCGGCGAAATTGTAGTATGTGTGAAGATGCACATTACCCGCGATAGGACGGAAAGACCCCGTAGAGCTTTACTGTAGTTTAACATTGGATTTTGATAACACTTGTACAGGATAGGTGGGAGGCTGAGAAACCGGTACGCCAGTGCCGATGGAGCCGTTGTTGGGATACCACTCTTGTGTTATTGGAGTTCTAACGAAGTGCCGTAAACCGGGCTTCGGACAGTGTTAGATGGGCAGTTTGACTGGGGCGGTCGCCTCCGAAAGAGTAACGGAGGCGTCCAAAGGTTCCCTCAGAATGGTTGGAAACCATTCACAGAGTGCAAAGGCAGAAGGGAGCTTGACTGCGAGACCGACAGGTCGAGCAGGTACGAAAGTAGGGCTTAGTGATCCGGCGGTATGAGAGTGGAATTGCCGTCGCTCAACGGATAAAAGCTACCTCGGGGATAACAGGCTGATCTCCCCCAAGAGTTCACATCGACGGGGAGGTTTGGCACCTCGATGTCGGCTCGTCGCATCCTGGGGCTGGAGCAGGTCCCAAGGGTTTGGCTGTTCGCCAATTAAAGCGGCACGCGAGCTGGGTTCAGAACGTCGTGAGACAGTTCGGTCCCTATCCATCGTGGGCGCAGGAGATTTGAGAGGAGCTGTCCTTAGTACGAGAGGACCGGGATGGACGCACCAAGGGTGAATCAGTTGTCGTGCCAACGGCATAGCTGGGTAGCCAAGTGCGGATCGGATAAACGCTGAAGGCATCTAAGCGTGAAGCCGACCTCAAGATAAGATCTCCCATCCGAAAGGAGTAAGACCCCATGAAGACCACATGGTTGATAGGCCGGAGGTGGAAGTGCAGTAATGCACGGAGCTGACCGGTACTAATAGGTCGAGGGCTTGATCGAAGCGAATTGAAAAGCAATGCAGTTTTCAAGGTGCGTTGAAAACACACCATAACCATTCCGGTGGTTAAGCCAAGGGGTTCCACCTGTTCCCATCCCGAACACAGAAGTTAAGCCCTTGTACGCCGACAATACTTGGCTGGCGACGGCCCGGGAAGATAGGTAGCTGCCGGATACCACAAAAAGAACAGTCC
>CAZRHS010000106.1:0-2397 GCA_964600045.1 uncultured Clostridium sp. | reverse complement strand
AATCGAAATCTTCCCCGGCCCCTTGGCATAAAGAAAAGTCGGATTGAAGTAAAGTATGTTTTGTAATCTCAAAGTTGGCTTAGTGCTAAACTCTCAACTCCTCACCTCAAGCGGTATAATCTCGTGCTTGAGCACGTCAATCAGTCCTTTGTCGGTCAGGCCGAGCTCCGGAACGGTGGGCAGGGAAATAAAGCTAAGCGCCATGAACGGCGCATCCATTCGGTTTCCGAGGCTGCGCGCGGAGTTGTTCAGCCGATCTATCTCATTCATAACGATTTCCGCCGGCTGATCGCTCATTAACCCGCCAAGAACCAGCGGCATGGAATCGATAACCTTTCCGTTTTTCGCAACCGCTCCGCCGCCGTGGAGCCGCGCAATCTCGTTTACAGCCGCGGCCATGTCCTCGTCATTGCAGCCAACGCAAACTATATTATGATGGTCGTGGCTGGTTGAAAACGCAAGCGCGCCCTCTTTCAGGCAGAATCCGCGAACAAAGCCTATGCCGACGGTTCCGGTTTTGCCGTAGCGCTCCACCACCGCAAGCTTCAGAATATCGTCCTCCACGCGGTTTTCTATAATATGATCCCGAACGGGCATTTCTTCATAGGCGCAGGTATTTATAATTTGCCTGTCAATCATCTGAATTATGCGGCACTTCGCCGTTCCCTGCTCATTAGTGCTTTTTACCGCGAAAGAGGCGGCGGTAATAGGATTTTTCAGATGGACGGTGTCCTTTATCCAGTCCGGATACGCGCTGATTTCGCATTCCTCTAAAAGAGCATCTTGCCGCGCAACAAGCTTTCCCTTGAAAAATACGCGGTCCGGCTGCATATCCTCCAGTTTTTCAACAAGAAGAATGTCCGCAATGCGCCCCGGCGTAATTGAACCTATTTCGCCTTCCAGGTGAAAATGCTTAGCGGCGTTGATCGTAGCCATTTTAATGGCCTCAATCGGCGGGCATCCGAGCTCAATCGCCCGCTTTACATTGTAATTGATGTGCCCTTCCTGCCGAATTTCGTTGGGATGCTTATCGTCCGTGCAGAAAGAAATATTGTCCAGGCAGCAGCCGCTATGCAGCGCGCCCAGGATCAACTTGTCCAAATTTCGCTCCGTGCTGCCCTCACGAATAAAAACATTCATGCCGACTCTCAGCCGGGCAATCATCTCTTCTTCGTCAACGCACTCGTGGTCATCGGAAATTCCGCTTGACGCGTAAACATTCAGCTCCTGCCCCATGCGGCCGATAGCGTGGCCGTTGCAGATTTTTCCTTTTGCCAATGTATCCGCTATTTTGTGCAGATATTCGTCCTTCACAAACAGAATCTTTGATGGGTCCATTTCGCCCAAAGAAACGCTTTCGTCCCAGCCCATGATTTCTTTAACCTCTTCGGCACCCAATACGGCTCCTGTGGTTTCAAGGCCGGGCGCCGTCGGCACACGGCTCGGCACCTCTAAAATAATTCTGCACGGCAGGCGGTTGAGGGAAGTAAGCATTGCGCGCAATCCCTGCTCGCCGGCAACGTTTGCTATTTCCATTAAATCAGCGCAAAGGGTAAGCGTGCCCTTCGGTACGGTTATGCTCGAGAGCGCTTCGGGCGAGAGCATCGTTGTTTCAAAATGCATGTGGGAATCAATCAGCCCGGGAACGGCAAACTGCCCTTTTCCGTCGATTACCTCTTTCGCTTCAAGCCCCGCGTTCGGATCAATTGATATAATCCGCTCGCCCTTGATATAAATATCGGTTGGATAGATTTCGCCTGAATACACGTTTACAAGCCGCACGTTGCTTATTTTAATGTCGCACGGGTGCTTTCCCAAACCGGTTTCGATTGTGTTTTTGATTTCCTCAAAGGTTCTCATATTCTACCTTTCTAAGTTGCAAAACTCCAGCACCTGGCGGCTGTCGTAGCCCTGCTTTTTGAACTGCGAAAAGAGTACGTCCGCCTTTACGGGCGCAACGCGTATCAGGTGCATCGCATGGCCCTGATCGGCAAGCTTTTTCAGCGCGGCAACGGGGATTTTCTTGTATTCGGCGTTTGCTATGTACTCCGCGGACATCGGCTCAACAATGCTCGCCTTGCCCGCAACCTGCACGCTTTTAAGGGAGCCGAAGCCCGGGTTAGGGTCGAACACGGCAATGCTTACGTTTTCGTTTTTCGCAAGGCCTATGAACTTCTCTCCGCCCTCGGTAAAAATCCAGAAGCAGCCGTCGTGGTAGCTATATTCAAGCGGGGTGCAGCGCACATAGTCGCCGCAGCCCGTCGCCAGCGCGCAAACGGAGTTCGCAGTGAGGAACTCCTCAACAAACGCCTTCAGCTCCTCCTTCGGCATCTCCTTGCGTTCCTTCGCGGCCCAAAAGTTCGCCGCGGCTTTGTATTCTTCGTTGGTCATGGGGTG
>CAZRHS010000105.1:0-2518 GCA_964600045.1 uncultured Clostridium sp. | reverse complement strand
AAAAAAGCCCCCGTCGGGAGCTTTTCTGCTTTTTCATATTCTCAATTTTCCTGAAGATCCAGCGTACTCTTATATCTAAAATAGAATATAAAGTTCAGTATTATGCCGGCCACGGTGGCGATGGGGGCGGCGAGGCCGATGCCGGTAAGGCTGGCGTTCGGCTGAATGCTCATTATGTAGGCCAGGGGCAGGCGCACGAGAAGGGTTTGCGCAAGGCCCTGTATCATAACCCAGATTGTGCGGTTGTGGCCGTTGAAATAGCCTATCAGGCTGAAAAGTATGGCCGTAACTATCGTTTCCGGCGCGAAGCCCTTAAGGTACTCAAAGCCCTTGCTCACAACCTCCGCATCGCTTGTGAAAATGGCAGTAAGCGCATCCCCTTTAAGAAGAATAAGCGTAAACATTATGCACCCTATCACAATGCCAACGCCCATGCCGGTGAACATGGCCCTGCGCGCGCGTTTCTCGTCACCCGCGCCCACGTTCTGGGAAACAAATGATGCCATGGACTGCATTATCGCGCTCGGCACAAGCATTGCAAAGCTGACTATCTTGTTCGCCACGCCGTAGCCGGAGGATGCCGCAAGGCCAAGCCTGTTTACAAACGCGCAGAGGGCAAGGAACGAAATCTGCGTAAGGCATTCCTGCAAAGAAAGCGGCAGGCCTATCTTAAACGCCTGAACGCTCTGCGGATTTATTCTGAAATGCTCCTTTTTTATTTTGAATGGAAGCTTGCGCTTAAAAAGAAGCATTATTGCGAAAACAACGCTTACGGCCTGGGCAAAAACCGTTGCCGCCGCCGCGCCCGCCGCATCCATATGGAACACGGCCACAAGCAGAAGATCCCCGCCAATGTTTACAACGCACGCCACACCCACGAATATGAGAGGCGACTTGCTGTCCCCCATGCCCCTGAATATGGCCGAAAGCAGATTGTACGCAACTATAAAGAAAATGCCCGCGCCGCAGATGCGCACATATTGTGTCGTTTCCTCAACGGCCTCCTCGGGTGCCTGCATCAAAACGGAAATGGGGCGCGCGAACACCACCATCAGAACAAGAAGAACGGCCGTTATTATTGAAAAAATAATTGTGGAGCCGCCTATAACCGGGCCTATCTCGTCCGGCGTCTTTTCGCCCAAAAAACGCGCTATAAGCACGGTAATGCCCGTTGCCAGGGCAACTATCATAAACGTTGCAAGGTTAAGCACCTGGCTGCCGGTTGACACGGCGGACAAACCCGCCGTTGTGCCGAACTGCCCCACCACCAGCAGGTCAACCGCGCCGTAAGCCGCCTGCAGTATAAGCGCGCCCAGTATGGGCAGCATGAACAAAACAAGCTTTTTCAGTATGCTTCCTTGGGTAAAATCATTGTTTGAATCAGTCAATTTTAAGCCTCCCTGCGCACATAAAATCATAAAACCGCTTTGTAACCCTGATGGCCGTTTCCGCGTCTTCATCGGAAATGTCGCCAAGGCTCTGCGATAATGCTTCAAAAACCCTGTGGTTGTATTTTTCGGAAAGCTTTTCGCCTTCCTCCGTAATGGAAACGTACGTTACCCGCCCGTCATCATCCGAGCCGTATTTTTTCACGTATCCCGCCGCCTCCATCTCCTTGATGGTGCGCGTAACTCCGGGCGGGCGCAGATTCAGCACCTCGCCAATGTCCGAAACCCGCACGTTGCGGTTGTTTTCGCCCAGTATCTGTATTGTGTCCAGAAACCGTATGTACGATGCCGTCACGCCCTCCGGCAGCGGCGGCAGCATATCCCGCACGCGCTTCGCCATATAAAAAGCGTCCAGCAGCCGCCTCACGTTGTCCGTATCCATAGCCCCTCCTGCTTAACTTGGTTAATTAACATTGTTAAGTATATTTATTTTTGGGGAAATGTCAAGGGGGGGATGTCTCTTTTTTATCGGGCGGCAAGATGGTATAATATAAACAGCAGTAAAACATGTTTATCAGAGCCATAGAATTCAAAGCGAAATCAATAAACCAAAGCAAGGAGAGCAGCATGAAGCTTATTCATTTATCGGATCTTCATTTGGGCAAGCGGGTGGACGAATACAATCTGCTTGACGATCAGCACTACATACTTGATGAGATACTTAAAATTATAGATAACGAAAAGCCGGACGGCGTAATTATCGCGGGAGACGTATACGACAAGGCCATGCCATCGGCGGAGGCGGTGCAGCTGTTTGACGATTTTCTTGTAAGCTTGACCAAGCGAGGCCTGCAGGTTTTTGTTATAAGCGGCAATCACGATTCGCCCGAAAGAATAGCCTTCGCCTCGCGCATTATGGATGCGAGCGGCGTTCACATGAGCCCTGTTTATGACGGAAATATAGAGCCTGTTTCAATATCTGATTATAATAACATCAAGACTGGCATCTGTATTTGAGTAACATTTGTATAATGAATGTTCATACAGATGATATTGAATTGCCAGAAAAGGATTTTTAAAGTTTGCCATTTGCAATTCCTCCTACCAAAAGCCTCTTCATGATTTTCAAG
>CAZRHS010000104.1:0-2693 GCA_964600045.1 uncultured Clostridium sp. | reverse complement strand
CAAAAGCCTCCCTGCAGAGGGAGGTGGCACGGCGTAGCCGTGACGGAGGGAGTCCGTAAACCTGCAAACATCGTTTACAAGTTACAAAAAAGACGGCCTCTCGGTCGTCTTTCCTTAATATCATATCTAAGAATCAATATCGACAATGCGCTTTCATCAATAATGATACTTCTTCCTCTTTGTCACCATGAATGTTAAGCTCAGCGCCATGGCCATGAACTCGGCAACGATTATGGAGTACCATATTCCGTCAAGGCCGAATATGGCGGGCAGGGCAAGCACGGCCGCGACCTGGAAAACAAGGGTGCGCAGGAAGGATATGAGCGCGCTCGTAAGGCCGTCGTTCAGCGCGGTGAAGAAGCCGGAGCCGTAGATGGCGTATCCCATGAACATGAATGAGAGGGAGTATATCCTAAGACCCTTTACGGTCATGTCCATAAGCTCCTCATCATAGCTTACGAATATGGCGGAGAGCGGACGGGTGAACACAATGCCCGCCAGTATCATTACAATGCCGAAGCTGCCTATCATAATAAGGCTCTTTTTGAGCAGGCCGTGCAGCTCATCGTAGTTCTTCGCGCCGTCGTGGTAGCCTATTACGGGGGCGGTGCCTATTGAGTAGCCTATGAACGCGGCTGAGAATATCATGCTTACGTACATCATAACGCCGTAGGCCGCAACGCCGTTTTCGCCGGCGTATTTAAGAAGCTGAATATTGTAAAGCATACCCACAAGGCTCATTGAAATATTGCTCATAAATTCGGATGAGCCGTTTGTGCAGGCCTTAAACACAGCCTTGCCGTCAAAGCTGGTTTTGCCAAGCCTCAGTATGCTCGTGTTCTTGCGGGCAAAGTATATAAGCGGAATCGAGCCGCCCACAACCTGGCTCACGGCGGTGGCTACGGCAGCACCGGCAAGCTTATGCTCCTGCGGCAGAAGAATTACAAGCACCGCGTCAAGCACCATGTTCGTTACGCCCGAAAGCACGGTTGTGAAAAGTCCCATCTTGGGGCGCTCAGCCGTTACGCAGAAGGACTGGAAAAGCATCTGCAGCACGTTGAAGGGCAGGGCCACGAGTATTATGCGCGCGTACACAACGGCGTTTGTGAGCATCTCACCCTCAGCGCCCAAAAGAGCCGCTATCTGCGGGGTGAATATAATGCCGAGCACTCCGAACACAACGCCCAGAGCCGCCGTTATATATACAAAAAGCGAAAAGTAGCGGTTGCCCCTTTCCCTGTCGCCCTCACCGAAGGCCTTGGCAACTATTGCGGAGCCGCCCGTGCCGAACATGAAGCCCACGGTTGAAAGTATCATCAAAAAGGGGAATATAAGGTTCAGCGCCGCGAAGGGCGTTTTTCCCGCGTAGTTGGATACGAAGAAGCCGTCCACTATGCTGTAAATGGACGTGAATATCATCATGCCTATCGAGGGCATGGTAAAGCGGATCAGCTTACCATACGTAAAGTGATCCGAAAGCTGTATGGGTTTTTTATCGCTCATTTTATCGTTTCAGTCTCCCAAACCAGCACGACGCGAAGTCCGCAACCGCCGGCACAAGTTCTTTTATATCCCAATCGGTAGTGTTTACAATAAGGTGGTAGGCATCCCTTTCGCCCCAGCCGGATCCGGTCATAAGGTCCCTGGTCTGCGCGCGGGAATTGTCTATCTGCTTCATTTTGCGAAGAATCTGCTTCTCCGTCAGCTTTTCGCCCTCCGGCGCCCTTTCAACGCAGCGCATAAGCTTTGCCTGCTTTGACGCGCAAACGAACACGTTGAACGGCTTATACTTGTCCAGTATAACGTCCGCGTTGCGGCCCACTATTACGCAGTCCTTGCCGAGCGCCGCTATGCTCTCTATAACCTCTTTCTGCTTTATAAGAAGAGCAACGGAAGATTCGGCAACGTATGACGATGCGCCGAGCGTGCCGCGGAAGGTGAGGGTCATGTTCTGCCAGCCGTGGTTATCAAGCGCGTTCTCAACGTAGTTTTCGTCAAGCCCGCTCTTTTTGGCAACGGCGGATATGATCTCGTTGTCGTAATAGTCGTAGCCAAGCCGGTCCGCCAGGCGCTTGCCCAGCTCCCTGCCACCGCTGCCGAATTCACGGCTTATGGTTATAATATTCATAGGAAATCCTCCTTATAGGTTTTCTATTTTAAGCTTGAAATCGTTGTTGTACTTTTCCATAAGGCGAAGATATTCGCTTATCTCCTCCTCACTCCAGCCGTCAAACGCCGCCGTTTCGGCCCAGAAAAGCCTGCCCACGGTATTCACGGCGTATTCACGGCCCGCGTCGGTAAGGTACGCGGTTTTTGTTCTGCCGCCCGTCTGTTCAAGGTAAATCGTTCCATCCGCCTCAAGCTTACGGACGGCTGAGTTGAGCGTTTGCTTACTCATGCCAAGCTCCCGCTTAATCGTGCCGAGCGGGCAGCTGCCCCCGCGCTCATAGATAATGTACAGCGTAAGCATAACGCTGTCCGCCATGCCGAGCTTAAGAGCGGCCTTGTGGTATGAATTATCCAGCTCACTGGCCAGTATGTTCACCCGCCGCATAACCCCGGCAAACTTCATTTCCATGCGCACCCTCCGAAAAGTCCGATTTCGTACTACTCTATTATAGTCCGATTTCGTACTTCTGTCAACCCCCACGACGTGCGAGGCGCGACTATTCCGAACTTTCGCTACTTCGCAC
>CAZRHS010000103.1:0-2718 GCA_964600045.1 uncultured Clostridium sp. | reverse complement strand
ATCTTATATCTACATTACAAATTACTATTACATTATCAGAAATAACCAGAGATATAATTATATGATTATGTTTTGATAATTAACTACGGAGGTTTTATATTTTATGACCAACAAGCTTAACAGGCTTCTGTCTTTGGTTATGAGCGTTGTCATGGTCTTTTCCACGGTAAGCTTCAGCACCGCCGCGGATGAGTACGTGGCAGGCAGCACCTACTCGAGCACCGATCCGAACGCGGTACTGCCCAAGCTTAAGGCGGGTCTTGTATGGAGCAGCACCTATACCGAAAAAACAGACATTATATGCGGCAAAACAGCGCATACACACTCCGATGATTGCAAAGTTGAATCAACTGATCCCGAGGGCAATATAGGTTCCAGAACGGATTACTATACACTTAATACGCCCTGGGGCAGCGACCCATTCTGGGAAAAAGTTTCGAAGGAAACTTATGATTTCACGCGTGCTTTGGGCGGCAAGACCAAAACGGAGACAGTCTACTATAAATGCAAGTTTGGTCTTGATGAGCATACCCATACCGACGCCTGCAACGGCCAGGTTTATACCTGGACCGTTGAGGAATCTTCCGACATCTACTATTATACCGTAACCTACCGTTTCTTCAGCGGCAGCAGCTCAAGCCCGGACGGCACAATTGTAGAAGCTCTTGAGGAAACCTCCTCTTCAAGCGTAAGCATAGCGATGCCATCCACCATGACGTATGACTACATTACCTATGGTCTTTCGAACGGCAGCAATTTCACCGCGGATTCCAGAATACCCGGCAATGTGGTTATTGATCTTTCGGCTTCTCTGAACAATCCTTCAAACGTTATTAACGTAACGTTTGACTACAAGTCCTGCGGCGTATCGTTCAGCTTCGTTTCCGGCACCGATGGCAAGAGCCTGCCCGATGGCGTAACAAATCAGCTGAGCATGATGAGTATGAACGTTGCCTACGGCTCTTCTGTATCCCCCGACTTTACCCTTACCAATGTATACGAATTCGATGGCGATGTTATCACCGGTATATGGAAATTCAAGGGTTGGAGTCCGGAAAGCGTTGAGAGCATAACCACGAACACATGGTTTGTGGGAACATGGGTTTTCAGCACGAACGTATTCCCCGAGGACACCCATTACAACGTAAAATACAGCTTTGTTTCCGGCACAGACGGCAAAACTCTGCCCGCTGACGTGATATCTCAACTGCCCGAAGGCAAAAGCGTAACGGAAGGCACAGCAGTAACCCCCGCAAGCAATTTTACCAATGTTGATGTAAAAGAAAACGGCGTTATCGTTGGCACGTGGTCGTTTGACGGCTGGGACAAGGAAAGCGTTGAGAGCATAAGCGAAGATACCGAGTTTGTCGGAACTTGGACGTTTACCGAAGCTCAAAAATACACCGTAACATACAGCTTTGTTTCCGGCACAACCGGCAAAGCCCTGCCTGCTGCTGTTACAGCTCAGCGGCCGGCAGACAGCAGCGTTTTCGTTGGCACAACAGTAACCCCCGCAAGTGATTTTACCGACGTTGATATAAAGGTAAACGGCGTTACCATCGGCACGTGGTTCTTTGACGGTTGGGATAAGGCGAGCGTTGAGAGCATAAGCAGCGATACCAAGTTCGTCGGAACCTGGATCTACACCGAAGCCCAAATGTACACCGTAACCTATAAGTGGGCTGACGAAGCCAATGTTCCCGAGGATGCGGTTCTCCCCACCGACAATAACAGCTATTATGCGGGCGCAACCATACCCGTAGCCGGAAACGCAACCACTGCCTCCACCACGAAGGACGGAAAGCAGGGCACCTGGACATTCTCCGGCTGGACCGCCTCTCCCGCGCTTGGCGACTTTAGTTCAATGCCCGCGAGCAATGTTACCTTTACCGGCAGCTGGACATTTACCGAGGCCGGCAAATACACCGTAACCTACAAGTGGGCTGATGCAAGCAACGTTCCCGACGATGCGGTACTGCCCACCGATAATAAGAGCTACAGCGCGGGCGAAACCGTAACCGTAGCCGAAAACGCAACTACCACCTCCACAACTAAGGGTGAAAAGCAGGGTACCTGGACATTCTCCGGCTGGACCGCCTCTCCCGCGCTTGGTGAAAATAACGCCATGCCCGAAAGCAATGTTACCTTTACCGGTACATGGACATTTACCGAGGTTGGCAAATACACCGTAACCTACAAGTGGGCTGACGAAACCAACGTTCCCGAGGATGCGGTTCTCCCCACCGATGATAACAGTTACAGCGAGGGTGAAACCGTAGCCGTAGCTGACAACGCTACCACCACTTCTAACAAGAATGGTGAAAAGCAGGGCACTTGGACATTCTCCGGCTGGATCGCATCTCTTGCGCTTGGCGAGGGCAGCACTATGCCGGATGGCGATGTTACATTCATCGGCACATGGACATTTACCGAAGCCCCCAAGTACACCGTAACCTATAAGTGGGCTGACGAAACCAACATCCCCGACGATGCGGTTCTTCCTACCGATGATAACAGTTACTACGTGGGCGCAACCGTAACCGTGGCCGACAACGCGACTACCACCTCAAACAAGAACGGTGAAAAGCAGGGCACCTGGACATTCTCCGGCTGGACCGCTTCTCCCGATCTTGGTGAAAACAGCACCATGCCCGAAGGCGATGTTACATTCACCGGTACATGGACATTTACCGAAGCCCCCAAGTACACCGTAACCTA
>CAZRHS010000102.1:0-2789 GCA_964600045.1 uncultured Clostridium sp. | reverse complement strand
CGCACAGCGGGCGCTCAACTCCGAACCTCCATCGGTGGAGGCTTTTGGTTTTGGCTTAAATTCGGGCGATTTACGGTAAAACTCGGAGGCTGATTTAACCAAAAGGCGCCACCGTTTACGGGGGAGCTGCTGAGCGTTAGCGAAGCTGAGGGGGAATAGTGAAGAAAAGCTAATTAGCTTATATTCCCTATGTTCGCTTAACGAGTTTTCAGACTTATCTCAGACTATTTGCTCCTTACTGTTCCCCATTCGACCGCTCACGCTGTTCGCGGCCACTTTCCCCATAAATGGGGACAGCTTTTGGTTTGGTTAAATTCAGAGTTTTTGCCGGGATTCCCCTCAAAACTCAAACCCGAACCCTATTCCTTTTATTTTTTCGGCCTTTTCGGAAAGGTTTTTGATAGGGAAGCCGCTCATGTTTATTACAAAGTTTTTGCTGTCGCCGCCTTCAAAGAGGGCGTTTTTGGAAAAGTACCACGCGCCTATGAACTTGTCGCTTTGGTCATAGAAGCCAATGAACACCATGTTTACGGAGCAGCCCTCGCCTTCTGAGCAGGTAAGCCTGCCGGAAAGGGTTGTAACATCGGGGTAATTATCGGCTATGTAGAGCCTGTCCGGCGTAAGGCGCGCGCCGCGGCTTTCGCTTTTCTCCGCCTTCAAAGAGGCCGTAAGCGCAATATCCTCGCCCTCGGGAATAGCGGTTTCGTCAAGCCAGCGGGCAATGTAGCCCGTTTCGCCCGGAAGAAGTATCATATATTCATTAAGCTCCGGCGTGAATTCGGCCGATTCGCTTACATCCCCCGCATTTGCCGTTACGCTTGCGGATTTGATTATAATCGGGCAATCGCCGCTGTTTTTATATTCTATTGAAATATAAAGCTTTGTATTGTCGCCGTCCGCGTATGAACATGCCGCCGTACCGGTTACGGTTGCCTCGGCGTTTTTGCCGTATGACGCGGTTTCGCCGCCGTCCGTTTGTTCAGCGGAGTCGGCATCGGTCGGCAGGGCAGTATTCTGCACGTCCACGGGAGAAACGGATTCTTCCTTTTCGCCGCAAGCGGAGAGCATTATAAGAAGCAGGCATATTAAGATGGGCAAAAATATCTTTTTCATGCCTAAAATTATAGCATACACGGCACAAAATGCCAAAGCGGATTTATCGAATTTGCAATATGGTAATAATATGCTAAAATATAGTCGGTAAAATACGGGCATAAGCCTGATTCATATCAATTCAAGGAGGTCGTACTTATTATGAAGAAAACGGTTAAAGACGTTGACGTGCGCTCAAAGCGCGTGCTTGTTCGCGTGGACTACAATGTGCCGCTGGATGCCGAGGGCAATGTTAGCGACGATAAGCGCATAACCGCAAGCCTGCCTACCGTAAACTACTTATTGGAGCAGGGCGCTAAGATAATACTTTGCTCGCATCTCGGCCGCCCCAAGGGAGAGGTTAAAAAGGAGTTTTCGCTTGCGCCCGTTGCAAAGCGCCTGGGCGAGCTTCTGCCAAATGTTAAAATATACTTTGCGCCGGACTGCATAGGCGAACAGGCCGAAAAGATGGCGGCGGATCTTAAGGACGGCGAAATACTGCTGCTTGAGAACCTGCGCTTCCATAAGGAAGAGGAAAAGAACGATCCCGAATTCGCGAAAAAGCTCGCTTCCCTTGCGGACATATACGTAAGCGACGCGTTCGGCACCGTTCATCGCGCGCACGCATCAACCGCGGGCGTTGCGGCATATCTTCCCGCCGTGGCCGGCTTCCTTATTGGCAAGGAGCTCAGCGTTATGGGCGGCGCGCTTGAGAACCCCGAAAGGCCCTTTGTGGCGATTCTCGGCGGCGCAAAGGTTGCGGACAAGATAGGCGTTATAACAAACCTGCTCAACAAGTGCGACACTTTGCTTATAGGCGGCGGCATGGCATACACGTTCTTTAAGGCCATGGGCTACGAAATAGGCAAATCCCTGCTTGACGAGGAGAACATTCCCCTTGCAAAGCAGCTTATGGAAACGGCAAAGGAAAAGGGCGTTAAGCTTCTTCTGCCCATAGATACTGTTGTTGCGACCGAGTTTGCCGCGGATGCGGAGCACAAAACCGTTGCCGCAAACGAGATACCCGCCGGCTGGCAGGGACTTGACATAGGCGAAAGGACGCAGGAGCTTTTCGCAAACGAAATAAAGAACGCAAAAACCGTTATATGGAACGGACCTATGGGCGTGTTTGAGTTCCCGGCGTTCGCAAAGGGCACCGAGGCCATAGCCAAGGCGTGCGCCGAGTGCAATGGCACAACCATTATAGGCGGCGGAGACAGCGCAAGCGCCGTAAAGAAGCTTGGCTACGCGGACAAGATGACCCATATTTCAACCGGCGGCGGAGCGAGCCTTGAGTTCCTTGAGGGAAAGGTTCTGCCTGGCGTTGCCGCGCTGAACGACAAATAAGGCGAAACGGAGCTTAGAGCAATGAGAAAGCCCATAATCGCCGGCAACTGGAAAATGAACATGACCCCGGCGGAGACAAAAAAGCTTGTAAGTGAGCTTTGCCCGCTTATTGCGAACGAAGCTTGCGACGTGGTAATATGCCCGCCCGCCTGCAGCCTTGCCGCGGCGAGGGATGCGCTTGACGAAGCGAAGAGCGAAATACGCCTTGGCGCGCAGAACGTGCACTGGGAAGAGAGCGGCGCCTTTACAGGCGAGGTAAGCACAAAGATGCTTAAGGAGCTTGGCGTTGAATACGTTATAGTAGGGCACAGCGAGCGCAGGCAATATTTCGGCGAAACGGACGAGGGCGT
>CAZRHS010000101.1:0-3145 GCA_964600045.1 uncultured Clostridium sp. | reverse complement strand
CTCCGTTTCGCTGCATCCCGCACAGCGGGCGCTCAACTCCGAACCTCAAGAGGGAAGCTTTTGGTTTCGGCCTAAAATCAAATTCTTACAGCTGAATAAGCGCGACTATCAATGACAATACCAGAAATACTCCGGAAAATATAAAAAGAACGGGGATATCGCCGTGCTTACGGCGGCTTTTGAGATACTCAACGTAGTTCTCGTGCATTGTTTCGCCGTCCTCGGCCTTGCCCTTTATCATCTTCATAAGGCACTTTGTTCCGTATATCATGCTGGCGAACATATTCATGTTGCCCAGCACGTGTATCATGGCCCAGGCGAAGAACACAAGCGCTATGCTGAAAAACACGTCGCTCAAAAACCGGAGGCTGAAAATTTCCTGCCCGAGTCCAAGGCCGCCCCTTCCCACAAAGGCGACAACAATGCCCGCAACGGTAAGAATAATGCAGGTTTTACGGTATTTTCTTAGGGAAAACGTCAGGGGCATTTCTATCCTCCGGGTTTTTTCTTAATACTTGTTAATGCTCTTTTATATAATTATAAAAATTGTAAACTAAGGTTTTTCGCGTGTGGTTCGATGGTTTTTACAAACGCCTGAATTTTTATTCATTACGTTCATTGCCATTCTATCACAGGCCATTCATTATTGCAACACCAAAAACAAACTTTCGTTTTTCGGCTAAATGCGGCAGCTTTCATGTTTAGATTTTCTTAACATCGCTAAAAATGAAATTTTCGCCGTAAAATCACCCATGCGACTTGACTGATTGACTGAAAAATTATATGTAAGCAGATGCTGATTTCATTTATAATATAGTTTGTAATTTTAGGAATTGAGGTGCCCTATGGCCGATACACAAAAGAGAAAATTCGGGATTGACGCGTTTACGCTGCACGTTCTCGCCATGGCTTTCATGCTCTCTGACCACGTTTGGGCAACCGTCGGCTCAGCGCAGGAGTGGCTTACTGCCGTTGGCAGGCTGGCTTTTCCCATATTCGCGTTCATGCTTGCGGAGGGCTTCCGCAGGACAAAAAGCGTTAAGCGCTACGCCCTGCGTTTGGCGATACTGGCGCTTATTTCCGAAGTTCCGTTTGACCTTATGTACGGCGCCACGGTGTTCTATCCCTTCCATCAAAACGTTATATTCACATTCTTGATAGCGCTTTTGTGCATGCTTGCAATTTCATCCGTAAAAAAGTTGGGCAAGGCGCCGCTCACCGCGCTTGCCTGCATTGCCGCCGCGGGCGCGGGCTGGTTCCTTGGCACTCTTCTTATGACGGACTACGGCGGTGAGGGCGTTTTAACCGCGCTTCTTTTCTATATTTTCCCCGGCGAAAAGCGCTGGCAAAAGCTTTGTCAGCTTGCGGGCATGGTTGTGCTGAACTGCGTGCTTCTCGCAAGCCTTGTTTACCCGGTCAGCATTTTCGGCCTCTCGCTTGAGCTGCCGGAGCAGGGACTTGCCCTGCTCTCACTCATTCCCATTTGGCTCTACTCCGGCGAACAGGGCATCCATACCCGCGCCGCGCGCATTTTCTGCTATGCCTTTTACCCCGCGCACATGCTTATTCTCGCCCTGTGCATGATTTATATTTAAGCTGAAATTTGCCCGTCGCGGCCGTTTCCATGGAAAAGTGTCAAAATGAGGGGTCAAAAGCCATGGAAAAGTGTCAAAATGAGGGTATAATATACATGGAAAACGCACAAAAGCGCAACCGAGCTTGAAAAAAGCCTATGGAGAGAAACGATAGATGAGCCTTTTTTCAAAAAAAACTAATAATATAAAAGCGACCGGCACGGCAAGAAAACGTATCTTTGCCGCGGCTGCCGTTTTGCTGTGCGCCGTTTTCGCCGCGCTTACATTCTCCGGCTGCGTTTTGGATTTGGATTATATTAAATCCATCCTTCCTTCGCCCACTCCGACCGCGCAGGCAGTCTATCAAACCGCGGAACCGACCGGCAGCGCAAGCGGCATAGATATAGTAATAGAAGAAACGCCTGCGCCTACCGATACCTCTGCGCCTGCGGAAACTCCTCTGCCTACCAAGACCCCCGCGCCGACCGAAGCTCCAACACCGGCACCAAGTGCAACCCCGGTGCCGACAAAAGCTCCCGCGCCGACGGAGACTCCCGCTCCGACGGAACCCCCCGCTCCGAATCAGAGTGCCAACGCTGCATCCGGCAGCACATCGATTGGCCTAAGCTCAATCCCCGCGTACTCATCAGAACCTTATGTTGAGATAAACGGCAATATTCCCTTTTTCAACGAAAGCGATTATACGCTTAACTGCTATGAATACTACAGCGACCTTGACTCGCTCGGCAGGTGCGGCGTTTGCGTGGCTCTGATAGGCAAAGAAATAATGCCCACCGAGGAACGCGGCGAGATAGGAAGCGTAAAACCCACCGGATGGCATACGATAAGATATGATGACGTTGTGGACGGCAAGTATCTTTACAACCGCTGTCACCTTATAGGCTACCAGCTTACGGGCGAAAACGCGAACGTAAACAACCTTATAACCGGCACGCGTTATATGAATGTGCAGGGCATGCAGCCGTTTGAAAACAGGGTAGCCAACTACATAGACGAAACCGGCAACCATGTGCTTTATCGTTCAACCCCCATTTTTGAGGGAAACAATCTTTTGGCAAGCGGTGTTCTGCTTGAGGCATACTCAATAGAAGACAGCGGAAAGGGCATTTGCTTTAACGTATTCTGCTACAATGTTCAGCCGAGCATAACAATAGATTACGCCACCGGGGACAGCGCATACGCAGGGCCGGAGCAAACCGCCGCACCCACGGCCACGCCTAAGCCTACCGCCAAGCCCACAGCCAAGCCAACTGCTAAAGCCACGGCTAAGCCCACCACCCAGCCGACCCCGAAGCCCACATCCAAATCGCAGAGTGGCGGTTCCGGTTCCGGTTCCGGCCAGAGCAGCGGGAGCGGCAGCTGCGACTACGTGCTGAACACGAACACGATGAAGTTCCATTACCCTTACTGCTCATCGGTGGACAAAATAAAATCCAAAAACAGGCAGGATTACTCCGGCAGCAGGGATGCCTTGATCGCGAGCGGCTATGAGCCATGCAAGCGATGCAACCCCTAAAAGAGGAAATATGGAAAAATTCTTTGAGATAAAC
>CAZRHS010000100.1:0-3287 GCA_964600045.1 uncultured Clostridium sp. | reverse complement strand
TCATTCCCACTCCACCGTTCCCGGGGGCTTGGAGGTTATGTCGTAGACTACGCGGTTCACGTGGGGGACCTCGTTAATAATTCGGTTGGAAACGCGGCCGAGTATTTCGTAGGGAATGTGAGCCCAGTCAGCCGTCATAAAGTCGGCGGTTGTGACGGCACGGATGGCGATAAGCTCATCGTACGTGCGTCCGTCGCCCATAACACCAACGGTCTTTACGCCGGGCAGCACGGCAAAGAACTGGCTCATGTTGGGAGCGTAGCCGCATTTGTCCATCTCGTCACGCAGTACGGCATCCGCGTCCTGCAGAATCTGTACCTTCTCGGGAGTAACTTCGCCGATAATTCGAACGCCGAGGCCGGGGCCGGGGAAGGGCTGGCGCCAAACAAGCTCATGCGGAATGCCGAGCATTTCACCAACGCGCCTTACTTCGTCCTTGAAAAGATCCTTAAGCGGCTCGATTGTGCCAAGGAACTTTATGTCGTCAGGCTGCTTTACCTGATTGTGATGCGTTTTTATAACGGCAGCGTCGCCTTTGCCGCTCTCTATCCTGTCCGGATAAATGGTGCCTTGGGCGAAGAAACCGTCTCCGTAGCTTTCACGGATCTTGTCCCAGAATACGCGGTAGAATTCGGTTCCGATTATCCTGCGCTTCTGTTCCGGATCGGTTACGCCCTTAAGGCAGTCGTAAAAGTGCTGCTGGCAGTTTATGCGAACAAAGTTCATGTCAAAGAGTTTGGTAAATGTCTCTTCAACCATATCGCCCTCGTTTTTGCGCATAAGACCCTGATCGACAAATACGCATGTGAGCTGCTTGCCAACGGCCTTTGAAAGCAGAGCCGCCGCAACGGAAGAATCAACGCCGCCGCTAAGGCCGAGCACAACGCCCTTGTCTCCTATGGTGCGCTTAAGCTCCGCAACGGTGGTGTCTATAAAGCTGTCCATCTTCCATTCGCCCTTGCAGTGGCAAATGTCGAACACGAAGCGCCTGAGCATATCAATGCCGCCTACGGTATGATTTACTTCAGGATGATACTGCACGCCGTAAAGCTTCTTTTCATCGCATTCCATTGCCGCAACGGGGCAAACAGGGGTCCTGGCGGTTACCTTGAATCCGTCGGGTACCTTTGAGATATAGTCCCCGTGGCTCATCCAGGTTATGCCGTGACCTGCGCAGAAAAGCTTGGCACCGCACAGATACTCGGTTTCGGTTTTGCCGTACTCGCGCGCGGCGGCAGTCTCCGCGGGGGATACCGTTCCGCCAAGCATATATGTGAGCAGCTGGCAGCCGTAGCATATGCCGAGAATAGGCACGTTAAGGCCGAATATATCGTTTGATATGTGCGGCGATGTCTCTTCGTACACGCTGTTCGGACCGCCGGTAAATATAAGCCCGGAGGGCTGCATTGCGGCGATGTTCGCAACAGGTGTCGTATACGGGACTATTTCGCAGTATACGCCAAGATCGCGTACACGGCGGGCAATCAGCTGATTATACTGACCGCCAAAGTCCACAACGATTATTTTCTCCATTAAGTCACTCCTCATCGCGGAATATAATTCCGTTTTCGTCAGCTTTTTCAATTATTGCGAGCGAATGCAGGTTTACGCCCTCGGACCTAAGCCTTGCTCCGCCGGGCTGGAAGCCCTTTTCAACCGCAACACCCATGCCTATAAGCTGTGCGCCGGCCTGCTCGATTATGTCCACAAGGCCGTGCAGAGCCTCGCCGTTGGCAAGGAAGTCGTCTATTACAAGAACCTTGTCTTCCGGCCCGAGCCACTGCTTACTTATCAGCAATGTTACCTTCTTTTTATAGGTATAGGAGAAAATTTCGCTCTTGTACAGGCCGCCTTCAATATTGTCGCTCTTGGCCTTTTTGGCAAATATCATGGGCACGCCGAATTCCTCGGCGCAAATGGTTGCAAGCGCGATGCCGCTTGCCTCAACCGTAAGCACGGCGGTGATACCGGTCAAATCAAAAAGCCGACCAAATTCCTTTGCCATTGCACGCATAAGCTTAACATCTACGCGGTGGTTCAAAAATCCGTCGACCTTAATAATGTTGCCGGGCAGGACTTTGCCTTCCTTGACAATGCGCTCTTGAAGTACATTCATAATGCGGTATATCTCTCCTATCAAATGTAATCAAAATAATTACTACCATTATCACCCAAACTTATAATTAATTCAATAGGTAAAACAGCTAAATGTTTTTTTGACAATCTATTCCGTTTTTAGCCCGCTTTCACAATTATTTCAAATTACCATAACATTGGCTCCGTTGTCTTTTTTTATAGGCGGGGTATAATAGTATCGTAATCAATGGGAACAAAGGTTCCCATAGACGGGAGGTAAACCCTATGAATGTAAACAAGCTTACTCAGAAGTCACTTGAGGCGGTGCAGTCCGCTCAGAGCATAGCTGTATCGCATAATAATCAGCAGGTGGATCAGGAGCACCTTTGCGCCGCGCTCCTCGATCAGGAAGATTCTCTTATAAAAAGCCTTATAGAGCGCATGAAGTGCGACGCAAACGGTTTTGCCGGGGCGGTAGGCGCGGCCATAGCCAAGCTGCCGCAGGTAACGGGCACAAGCCGTGAAGCGGACAAAATTTATGTTACGCAGGAATTGGATAAGGCGCTTAATACCGCCGAGGAAACCGCCATTCGCATGAAGGACGAATATGTTTCGGTTGAGCATCTGTTCCTTGGCATTATCAAGCAGCCTAATTCCGCGATGAAGGATATTCTTTCCCGCTACGGCATAAAGGAAAACGAATTCCTCAAAGCCCTTGAGGAGGTTCGCGGCGGCACAAGGGTTACAACGGATAATCCCGAAGGCACGTACGATGCCCTTAATAAGTACGCTCAGGATTTGGTTGAACTTGCCCGCAGGCAGAAGCTTGATCCCGTAATAGGGCGCGATGACGAAGTAAGGAACGTAATAAGAATACTTTCCAGAAAGACTAAGAACAACCCTGTGCTTATAGGTGAGCCGGGCGTTGGTAAAACCGCCATTGCCGAAGGCCTTGCGCAGAGGATTGTGCGCGGCGATGTTCCTGCCAATCTGAAGGATCATAAGATATTCTCTTTGGATATGGGCGCGCTGATAGCGGGCGCCAAGTTCCGCGGCGAGTTTGAGGAAAGGCTTAAAGCCGTGCTTGCGGAGGTAAAGCGCAGCGAGGGCAAGATAATACTGTTTATCGATGAGCTGCATACAATAGTCGGCGCGGGCAAAACCGAAGGCAGCATGGATGCCGGCAACCTGCTCAAGCCTATGCTTGCCAG
>CAZRHS010000099.1:0-3288 GCA_964600045.1 uncultured Clostridium sp. | reverse complement strand
GAAAAAGATGCGAGCACATCTTGAAAGAATGAAAAGTTTGGGGTGGGATAGGTAACCCCCTTCAACACCAAAGGCAGCCCTTGCGGACTGCCTTTTTCAGTTGGTTTAGTATTGGTATTTGATTATATGCTTTCGGGGACCTTGGCGTTTATGCGGGCGAAGAGCTCGGCGACTATTTCCTTGGTCCTGTCGATAGCGTTTTCAAGGGCGACATCTTCCTTTATGGTCTTGTCCCTTGTGGTTATTTCAACCACGCCGCGGCCGAGAGTCTTGGGGGAGATTACTATGCGCACGGGGCTGCCGAGAAGGTCGGCATCGGAGAACATGAAGCCTGCGGAAACAGCGCGATCGTCAAAGAGTACCTCGTAGCCGGAGCCGCTCAGGGCATCGTAAAGCTTGTTCGCCTCCTCCTTAACCTGCTGCTGGTCGGCGCGCAGGGCGCAGATCTCTATCTGCCAGGGAGCTATTGATATAGGCCATACGGGGCCGTACTGGTCGTGCCTCTCCTCGCATACGCTGGCCATAAGCCTGCCAACGCCAATGCCGTAGCAGCCCATTATGGGGTTGACGCGGTTACCCTTTTCGTCATCGTAGGTCATGCCCATGGATTCGGTGTAGCGGCGGCCAAGCTGGAATATGTTGCCAACCTCTATGCCGTTCTTTATGGTAAGGGAATGCTTGCCGCACTTGGGGCATACGCCGCCGACGGTAGCCTTTGCAACGTCAACATACTCCGCGTTGGGAACATCCCTGTCCATGTTAAGGCCGGTGAAGTGATAGCCTTCCTCGTTCGCGCCGCAAACAAGGTTTCTTGTGCCCTCAAGGGAACGATCGTAAACAACCGTTATGCCCTTAGCCACGTTTACGGGGCCGATAGCGCCCGCCACAAGGCCAACGTGGTCTATTTCAACGGCGGGATGAACCTCCGCCTTAAGATAGTTCCTAAGCTTGGTTTCGTTCACCTCAAGGTCTCCGCGAACGAATACGAGAACGTAGCTGTCGTCCTCATTGCGCTGATATACGACGGCCTTTGCGCTCTTAACGGCGCTGCTGTGCAGGAAGGAGCAAACCTCCTCAATGGTCTTGTTGTCGTAAGTGGCAACCTTTTCAAGGGGCAGGGGCTCCTCGTCGGTTTCGTTATGCACTATGCAGTCCGCCGCTTCCATGTTCGCGCGGTAGCCGCACTCCGGGCAGATAACGATTGTATCCTCGCCTATATCGGTAAGCAGCATGAACTCGTGGCTTACCTTGCCGCCCATCATGCCGGAATCGGACGCAACGGCAACAACCTCGGGTATGCCAACCCTGGCGTAAATGCGCTCGTACGCGCGGTAGCAGCGCTTATAGTAGCGCTCCAGATCCTTCTGAGAGGTATGGAAGGAATACGCGTCCTTCATAGTGAACTCGCGCACCCTTATAAGACCGCCGCGGGCGCGGGGCTCATCGCGGAACTTGGTCTGTATCTGATATATCATGAAGGGATACTTCTGATATGTGCTGGCAACATTCATGGCCATGTGCACGGCCGCTTCCTCATGCGTCATGCCGAGCACCATATCGGCACCGCTCCTGTCCTTAAAGCGGAGCAGCTCCTTGCCAACGCTTTCCCAGCGTCCGGAGGACTGCCAAAGCGTTGCGGGCATCGTTACGGGGAAAAGAACCTCCTGCCCGCCTATCCTGTCCATCTCTTCCCTGAGAATGGCCTCTATCTTATTATGTATACGCCTTGCGGGAGGCATAAGGGAATATATGCCGTTTCCCACCTGCTTTATGTAGCCGCCTCTGACCATAAGGTTTTGGCTTTCTATTTCCGCAACCCTGTCCTTGTACCTTTCGCCTAACAGCTCGCTGACTTTCATTTTACACCTTTCCTATCCGCCTAAGAGGATAACTCCTTTTTGTCATACCTTTGCATTATACCACGCACGCGGGAAAAAACAAACATTTTAGGCAAGTATTGTTGACCTAACACCACCGTTTTTTTATAATATCAATGCTTAAGGAGATTATTATGTATCGTGATTTAACGCGCGGGAGCATTTCGCGCTCGCTTATACTGTTTGCCCTGCCCATGATGGCGGGCAATATGCTGCAGCAATTCTATAATATAGCGGATACGCTTATCGTTTCCCATGCCCTGGGCGCAGCGGCTCTTGCCGCGGTTGGCAGCGCTTATACGCTTATGACGTTCCTTACGTCCATATTTCTCGGGCTCAGTATGGGCTCGGGTGCGCTTTTCTCAATTTATCGCGGTCGGGACGATTCAGCCTCCCTGCGCTCGGGCATACTGCACGCGTTTGTGCTTATATTCGGCGTAACAATCATAATCAACGCGGCCGTATATATATTTATGGAGCCCGTGCTTACGTTTCTTCAGGTTCCGGACAGCGTTCGCGGCGGCATGAGGGAATACCTTGAAATAATATACGTAGGCCTTATCGCAACATCCGTTTACAACTATGTTTCCTGCCTTTTAAGGGCGCTTGGCAATTCCTCCGTTCCGCTCATATTCTTAGCCGTATCGGCCGTGCTGAACATTGTGCTTGATCTGATATTCGTGCTTGTTTTCAACTGGGGCATAGCGGGCGCCGCGTGGGCAACGGTAATAGCGCAGTATGTTTCCGCCGTTGGAATTTCAATATATGTGCTTTCAAAGTGTCCGGAGCTTCTTCCGGGCCGCGAGGATATGCGCTTTAATAAGGGCATACTCAAGGATATATTCTCCCTATCCTCCCTCACCTGCCTTCAGCAATCCGTTATGAACTTCGGCATTCTTATGGTGCAGGGGCTTGTGAACAGCTTTGGCGAAACCATAATGGCGGCGTTCGCGGCGGCGGTAAAGATAGACACGTTTGCGTATCTGCCCGTTCAGGATTTCGGCAACGCCTATTCAACATTTATCGCCCAGAACCACGGCGCGGGCAATACGGAGCGCATACAGAAGGGCACAAAGCAGGCATTCATAATAAGCTGCGCGTTCAGCCTGGTCATATCGGCGCTTGTGTTCGCGTTCGCCCGTCCGCTTATGCACATATTCATAGACGCGTCGGAAACCGGCGTGGTGCTTGCGGGCGTAAAATACCTGCGCATAGAGGGCGCGTTCTATTTCGGCATTGGTTGTCTTTTCCTGCTTTACGGCTACTTCAGGGCCGTGGAGAGGCCGGCAATGTCCGTTGTGCTTACGGTAATATCGCTCGGCACGCGAGTGGCGCTTGCGTATATACTCTCCGCCGTTATAGGCGAAATCGGAATATGGATGGCAATACCCATAGGCTGGGTACTTGCCGA
>CAZRHS010000098.1:0-3297 GCA_964600045.1 uncultured Clostridium sp. | reverse complement strand
ATCGTGCCGATGTTTACGTGCGGCTTAGTGCGCTCGAATTTTGCCTTTGCCATTGAGAAACAATCCTCCTAAATTTTTTCGGTTGTACTTTCCCGCACATTACGGGATTTTGTGGAGCGGGTGATGGGAATCGAACCCACATTATCGGCTTGGGAAGCCGACGCTCTGCCACTGAGCTACACCCGCGAAGCGCAGCGCAACTGCGTTATTTATACAATAATACAGCACTACTATTCTAATTTAAGCCACTGGTTTTGTCAACCTTGAAAATGCGGCTTATTCACACGATTTTTTAATATCTCGCGCTACGCATATACCGGTTACGCTCGCCTGCATAAGGCCGCGGGTTATTCCGGCTCCGTCGCCTATGGCGTAAAGGCCCTGAACGGATGTTTCAAATCTTTCATTCACGTTCACTTTGCTTGAATAGAATTTAACTTCCACGCCGTAAAGCAGAGTGTTGCGGCTGTAAAGACCCGGGGCAAGCTTATCAAACGCGCGAAGGGCCTCTATTATGCTGGTAAGGTGCCTGTGCGGCAGCACGAATGAAAGGTCTCCCGGCACGGCTGTTTTAAGCGTGGGGCGGGTGGTGGACTTGGCAAGGCGGCTTTCGTCCGTTCTTCTGCCAAGAAGCAGGTCGCCGAGCCTCTGCACCATTACGCCGCCGCCGGTAAGCATGTTTCCAAGCTGGGCAATATAGTTGCCGTAGCGAATCGGCTCGCCGAAGGGCTTAGTGAAGCGCGTGCTTACGAGCATGGCGAAGTTTGTGTTTTCCGTGCGAAGGGAAGCGTCGTTATAGCTATGGCCGTTAACAACGGCTATGCCGCCCTCGTAGTGCTCCTCGCTCACAAGTCCGCCGGGGTTCATGCAGAACGTGCGCACCTTGTTTTCAAACGTATCGGCGTAATAAACAAGCTTTGCCTCGTAAAGCGGCTTTGTAAGATGGTCCATTATGGAATTGGGCACCTCAACGCGAACGCCTATATCAACCTCGTTATTGCTCATGCCTATATCAAGCCTGTTGCCCTCATTCTGCAGCCACTGCGCGCCGCCGCGGCCCGGAGCAAGCACAACATAAGGCGCGCCGGCCTCAAACTCCTCGCCGCCCTTTGTATAAGTAATTCCCTTTACCTTGCCGTTTTCGACAAGTATCTTCTCCGCCGTGGCACTGCCCAGGAACGTGAAGCCGTTGTACTGGCAAAGCGCGTCGTACATATTGCCCAATACAACCGCGCTGTACTCGGTGCCCATGTGCCTTACGGGGCAGCGAACAAGGTGAATATTGTATCTGCTGGCTTCGTAGGCTATTTCCGCAACCCTCGGGTCGTTGCGGCCGTGCACGGTATCGGGCGCGCCAAAGCTTACGTACACACTGTCCGCATAATCAATAAGCTGCTGCGCGCGTTCCTCGCCTATATATGATGTTATATGTCCGCCAACCTCGTGGGAAAGGCTGAGTTTGCCGTCCGAAAAGGCACCCGCGCCCGCCCAGCCGCTCATAATGGCGCAGGGGTTGCAATGCACGCAGTGCCCAAGCTTCCTTGCCGGGCAGTTGCGCTCCTTAATGCCCTTGCCGCTGTCTATAAGCAGCACGTTCAGCTTACTGTCCTGCTTGAAAAGCTCCAGCGCCGTGAATATGCCGGCGGGGCCCGCTCCGACTATTATAACGTCATAATCCTTTGCCATAGTGCATTTTCCTCCCATTAAGGTAAGTTTATAGTCCGTTGGCAGATATAAGCCACGCTTTGAACCACATTGGTTTAATTATTATTGCTTATATCACATGAATATGATATACTAACTCACCGGTGATGTCAAAGGGTTTATTGATGCTTTGCGAAAAAGACAAATTTGCCCATGACCACGATAAAATTTACGGAGGATTAGCCATGAGCACCATTTCCAGAGGAGTCCGCGCCCCCATAATTCGCAAAGGGGACGACATTGTTACCATAGCGGTAGACAGCGTGCTTGCTGCCGCTGAAAAAGAAGGTTTTACCATAAAGGAGAGGGACGTTGTATGCGTTACCGAATCCGTTGTGGCCCGTGCGGATGGCAACTTTGCCTCCGTTGACGATATTGCCGCGGATGTTCGCGCCAAGTTCCCTTCCGGCCATGTGGGCGTTGTGTTCCCCATTCAGAGCCGCAACCGTTTTGCCATCTGCCTTAAGGGTATTGCCCGCGGCGCCAAGAAGGTTACCGTTCAGTTCTCCTATCCCAGCGACGAAGTGGGCAACCATCTTCTTGATCTGGACGTTCTTGATGAGAGCGGCGTTGATCCCTGGAAGGATGTTCTCAGCATAGATGATTTCCACAAGCACTTCGGCAAGCCCTGCCATCCCTTCACCGGCATGGACTACGTGCAGTATTACACCGATATAATCGAGTCCGAGGGTGCCGAGGCGGAGATGATATTCGCCAATTCCGCTTCCGCCATACTTGATTACACCAACGACGTGCTTGCCGCGGATATACACACCCGCGAGCGCACCGCGCGCCTTATCAGGAAGGCCGGCGGCACCAACGTTTACACCATGAGCGACATTCTTTCCGCTCCCGTAAACGGCTCCGGCTACAATCCCAACTACGGCCTGCTCGGTTCCAACCGCGCCACCGATGACGACATTAAGCTTTTCCCCAAGAACGCGCAGGAAGTTGCCGAGGGCATTCAGAAGCTTATGCTTGAGCGCACCGGCGTTAAGGTAGAGGCCATGGTTTACGGCGACGGCGCCTTCAAGGATCCCGTTGGCAAGATTTGGGAGCTTGCGGACCCCGTTGTTTCCCCCGGCTATACCGACGGACTTATCGGCATGCCCAACGAGCTTAAGCTTAAGTACCTTGCGGACAACGAGCTTAAGGATCTTAACGGCAAGGAGCTTGAGGACGCGGTTCGCGAGGCCATTCGCAAGAAGAGCCACGAGGACAACAAGCGCGTTATGGCTTCCATGGGCACCACCCCGAGAAGGCTTACCGACCTTATCGGTTCCCTGTGCGACCTGACCAGCGGTTCCGGCGACAAGGGTACCCCCATAATACTGGTCCAGGGCTATTTCAATAACTACGCTGACTGATAAACATATATAGGAAAAGACAGGTTGAAACAAAGGGCAGTCAAAAGACTGCCCTTTGTGGTTTTGGGGGGGTGATGCGGTTGACGAACTGACTAAACCCCGCTTTCATTAAGTAAATAGCGATAGATGCTAAATGCGACTGAAGCATTTCTCTTAAACTCCTATCGTCCACTCACTTTGTTCGCGGCCACTTCCCCTGCTACGCAGGGCCACTCGGGTTGGAACA
>CAZRHS010000097.1:0-3301 GCA_964600045.1 uncultured Clostridium sp. | reverse complement strand
AAAAGCCTCCCTGCAGAGGGAGGTGGCACGGCGTAGCCGTGACGGAAGGAGTCCGCCGAAATCGCTTCACCCGCTCCTACCTTCTCCATTAACTTACTTCATCAACCCCGGAATCAGACCACCAAAAAAGAGCCCCCAAGGCTCTTTTCCTTCCCCGACTTACTCGGGTGTATTCGTTTCCTTTTCTTCTTCTTTCCATGCCTCTATGCGGCGCGCGGCGGTTTCACTAAGCTCCTTTTGAAGCGCGCGGAAGCGGCTGAGCAGTTTTTTGCCCTCCTCGGTCACCTCGGCTCCGCCTCCGCCTCTGCCGCCGGTTGAGGAGATTATAAGCTTCACGCCAAGGCTTGCCTCGCATTCGTGCATTATTCGCCAGGCCTTTGAGTACGCCATACCCATGCGCATGGCGGCGGCGCGCAGGGACTTCAGCTCCTCCACGCCCTCAACAAGCTCCGCTACGCCCGGGCCGAAGCATTTTTCGCCCTTGAACAGCCTCAGCGCGATAACGCCTCTCATGTCCTCATACATTTCTCCGTCACCTCCGCATTGTTTCACGTGAAACATTTACTTAAGCTTAATTATGAATATGCCGGGCATCAGTCCGCCGGCCTCGGTGCGGGTTTCGGTAACAAGCTTAAGCTTTGGCCTTTCGCGTATAAGCTTTTTAAGCAGCGTGAACTCCATTGTGTAAAGCACGGCGGTGCCGTTTTCGTTAAGCCAGCCGGGGAGCCTGTCAAGAAGTCCTGCGTACAGCTTTTCGTTCGCGGCGTGCGTGCCCACCCTGTTTCCGAAGGGCAAGTTGGCGATAACCTCGTCGTAAGGACGCTTTGCATCAAAGCGCAGCATGTCGTTGCAGACAAACTTTGCCTTGCTCTCGGCCTTTTCGGCGTTTTTCCTTGCAATGTCAATGGCCTTGTGCGCTATGTCCACGCCCGTGAGTGAGCCAACCTCGGTCAGCTTTTCCCTTTCAAGCAGCAGCGTACCGCTTCCGCAGCAGGGATCCAATACCCTCGCGCCCGGCTTCAGATGCTCCCTCGCGTACCTCAGCACGGCGGCGGCGGTTGCGGGATGTATGCTCGCGGGCAGTGCCTCCACCCTGTAATCAAAGCGGGTATCGTTAAACACCGTGGGCCTTAAATAGCAGGCGGCGCGGCCCGTTTCGTCCGCTTCAAATATAAGCTCCGCCTCGTAATCGGACGGCGCGTTAAGGAGCCTTTCGCTGCTTATAACGGCGGCTATCGCGCGCGTTTTCTGCGCCCTGTCCTCAATTTCGCCCCTAAGCTCAATGCGGTATCCGTAGGGCGGCTTGCCCGTGCAGCAGTTTTCAAAGAATTCCCGCATAAAGCGGCCGCATTGCAAAAGCTCCGCCGCGCTCTTTATGTCAATATCCTTCGCTATGGGCATAAGCATGGACTGCATGCTCCTTAGCTTAAGCAGCTTTTCAACGTCCTTTGTTTTTATGAAAACGCGGTTCTCCTTATGCGAATCGGGGGTTAGGCCTTCCTTTTCCATGTCAAAAAGAAGGGAGCCGACCAGCCTGTCCGGCGCGCGAAGCTCAAATTCGTATTCCGTATCAAGCGCGCGGAACGTGTGCTTTTCGGTTTTGATAAGCCGCTGCTTTGCGCTTGTGAGCGCCTCCGTCTCCTCGGCGTAATGCCTTTTTTCGCTTTCATCGTTGGCGGCGGGCACGGTGTATCCATCCAAAAACGCCTTCACATCGTCTCCGCCGATTGCCCCGAGCGCGAGCGTTATGCTCGGCCGCACGAAGCGCGTCTGCTCATTTTTAAGCGCGGTTATAAGAAGCGGCGCGTACTCCTTTTTGCCAATCGCGCCCATAATGCGCGCCGTGTTTTTCCTAAGCTTGGCATCCTCGCCCGTAAGCATGGACGCGAATGCAAGGTTCGCCTCGCTATCCTCAAGCTTATGCGAAATGTCCTCGCGGAACTTTTTCTGCTTTGCCAGCCTGCAAAGGAAAGCGCCCGCCGCGGCGTTCTTTTCTTTTATATAAAGCTCCCACGCCGGCTCAAATGCCTGCGCCGCCTTTTCCGCCAGCTTTTCCGGGCCGTTGGGTTCGCCGAGCGCCTTAAGCACCCTTTCACGGCTCATGTAAATCATTTCTTTCTCCCTTCCTCGGCCGCGGCGCGTATAACGTCCAGCACCTCGTCCGTACCGTCCGCCTTCGCCTCCGCGCTCATGGTGGCTATGAACGAAAGCCGCCTGTCGTAAAGATCGTTCACGCTGTCAAGAAGCGACTTGGCGTTAAGCCTTTCCTGCTCAAGCACCATGGCGTACCCCTTGCGGGAAAAATAGCCGGCGTTCTGAATCTGGTCGCCCCTGCTTGCGCTGAGCGGCAGCGGAATAAGAAGCATGGGCTTGCAAAGCGCGAGCAGCTCAAACACGGCGTTCGCGCCCGCGCGGCTTATAACAATGTCCGTAGCCGCAAAAACGTCGCTAAGCTCCGCCGATATGAACTCATATTGCTTGTAGCTTGGGCTGTTCAGCCCTTCCTCAACCTTGCCCGCGCCGCAAAGATGAACAATGTCAAACGTGCGCTCAAGCTTGTCGAGTGCCTCCCGCACAGCCTGGTTTATGGCCGCCGCGCCGAGACTTCCGCCCATTATCATAAGCACCGGCTTTTCGCCTGTGAAGCCCAAAAACTCAAGGCCTTTCTCTTTGGTTCCCTTGTAAAGCTCCGGGCGTATGGGCGTGCCCGTATGTATGCCCTTCTTGCCGGTGAATTTGAGAGTATCCTCAAACGTTACGCATATTTTATCCGCGTAGCGGGAGTTTATTTTGTTGGCGAGGCCCGGCGTGTAGTCGCTTTCGTGCGTAACAACCGGCACCTTGCATTCGCTCGCCGCCACAACAACCGGCACGCTTACGTATCCTCCCTTTGAGAATACCACGTCCGGCTTAAGCTCCTTTATAATCGCCCTTGATTCGGCAACGCCCTTCAGAACCTTAAACGGCGTTTCAAGCGTTTTCAGCGAGAAATACCGCCTCAGCTTGCCCGCGCTTATCTCGTGATAGGTTATAAAGTCCTTGTCCGCCATCAGCTTTTTCTCGATGCCGTCCGCCGTGCCTATATAGTGAATTTCATACCCTTCGCTCAGCAGCTGCGGAAACAGCGCCATGTTGGGCGTAACGTGCCCGGCGCTCCCGCCGCCCGTAAATACAATTCGTTTTGCCATATTCTTCCGCCTTTCTTTATGGGGTTAAGTATATCATTTGCGCGGAAAATGGGCAACACCGTCGCGCCCAAACCCGCCCCCAACCCCGGGCAAAATTCTCTCTTTTCACAAAA
>CAZRHS010000096.1:0-3480 GCA_964600045.1 uncultured Clostridium sp. | reverse complement strand
CTTAGGAGGCGAACGCTCTATCCTGCTGAGCTACGGAGAGAATAATGCATCCGCTGCCGGACGCACGTTTGATTATACCGTGCCGAAGGGCAATTGTCAATACGCAAGCCCCGCGGCACGGCATTTTGATTAGCTTACTTCTTTTCTACGCCAAGCTTTACCTTTTCGCCGTTTACGTCCCATTCCTTTACGTAGCCGGCGGGTTCGCCTGCCGTTACGGACACGGCAAGCACATCGTGCGCTATATCGTCGCCAAAGCGGGCAAGCACATCCTGCGCGCGGCCGCTGCAGGAATAAGTGAGGGCGATGCGGTCGGTAACCTCAAAGCCGGCTTCCTTACGCATAACCTGTATTTTTGAAACAAGCTCACGCACAAAGCCCTCGTCTATAAGCTCCTCGGTAAGGTTGGTATCGAGCACAACGGCGGTTTCCTTTTCGCTCTGGCTTACAAAGCCGGCCTTCTGCATGGGCTCGGTGAGCACATCCGCCTCGGCAAGGGATACCTTGGTTCCCTCAAGCTCGAAATCGTAGCTGTTGCCGGCCTTATGCGCCGCGACAACCTTGTCGCCTATGCCGTCCTGGGCAAGATAAGCGTTTATCTTGGGCAGAAGCTTGCCGTAGCGAGGTCCGAGCGTTTTAAGCTGAGGCTTTACGCGATAGGATATGAAGGATGAAGCGTCGCTTACAAACTCCACACTCTTTACGTTAAGCTCATCGGCAATTATTGAGGTATAAAGCGAATCGAGCGTGCCGCCCTGCACAAACATGCGGGCAAGGGGCTGGCGGTTCTTCACGTTTGCCGTGGCACGCGCCGCGCGGCCAAGCACGACTATCTCAAGCACCTCGTCCATGCTGCGCTCAAGCTCCGCGTCTATAAGGCTTTCGTCCGCAACGGGGAAGTCGCAAAGGTGTATGCTTTCGGGCGCTGACTTATCAACGCTGCGCACTATGTTCTGGTATATGCTTTCGCTCATGAAGGGGATGAACGGCGCGCAGAGGGCGCTCATGGTTGAAAGCACGGTATAAAGCGTCATATAAGCGGCTTCCTTGTCGTCCGTCATGCCGCTTCCCCAGTAACGCTCACGGCAGCGGCGAACGTACCAGTTTGAAAGATCGTCCGTAAAGCGGGCAAGCTCACGGCCGGCCTCGGTGATATGGATGCCTTCAAGGTTGGTGTCAACGGTTTTGATAAGCGTATTAAGCCTGCTGAGTACCCACTTGTCCATGGGGGTGAGGTTCTCGCGCTTAAGGGTATGCTTGGTGGGATCAAAGCTGTCTATTTCGGCATAGAGCACATAGAACGCGTATGTATTCCAAAGGGTACCCATGAACTTGCGCTGAGCCTCGCTTACGGCCTCCGCGCTGAAGCGGCTGGGCAGCCAGGGCATAGAGCCTGTGTAGAAATACCAGCGCACGGCATCCGCGCCCTGATTATCAAGTATGCTCCAGGGATCGACAACGTTGCCCTTATGCTTGCTCATCTTTATGCCGTCCTTATCGGCAACAAGGCCGAGAACCAGGCAGTTCTGATAGCTGGGCTCATCAAAGAGGCAAGTGGATATGGCAAGCAGGGTATAGAACCAGCCGCGGGTCTGATCCAAAGCCTCGCTTATGAAATTGGCGGGGTAGCGGCGCTCAAACTGCTCCTGGTTTTCAAACGGATAGTGCCACTGGGCGAAGGGCATGGAGCCGGAATCGAACCAGCAGTCTATAACCGCCTTTTCACGGCGCATGGTGCCGCCGCACTTTTCACACTTGAACGTTATCGGGTCAAGATACGGCTTATGCAGCTCTATATTTTCCGGAGTGCCCGGGGCAAGCTCGCAAAGCTCCTTGCGGCTGCCGACAACATGAACGTGGCCGCAATCCTCGCAAACCCAAACAGGCAGCGGAGTTCCCCAGTAGCGCTCGCGGCTGAGGCCCCAGTCTATAACGTTTTCAAGGAAGTTGCCCATACGGCCGTCCTTTATGGTTTCGGGCAGCCAGTTTATGCGCTGATTGTACTCGATAAGCTTATCGCGCACGGCGGTCATCTTTATGAACCAGCTCTCGCGGGCGTAATAGATAAGCGGAGTATCGCAGCGCCAGCAGAACGGATAGCTGTGCTCAAAGGGGATTTCCGCGAACAGCGCGCCGCTCTCCCTAAGATCCTTAAGAATCATGGGGTCGGCCTTCTTAACGAACACGCCTGCCCAGGGGGTATCCTCGGTCATGTTTCCGCGGGTATCAACCAGCTGAACAAAGGGAATATCGTTTTCGCGGCATACGCGGTAGTCGTCCTCACCAAAGGCGGCGGCGTTATGAACTATGCCGGTACCGTCATCGGCGGAAACATAATCGTCCGCCACAACGCGGAAGCCTACCTTGCCGGTTTTCTCGGCGGCCTTGGCGGTGCACTCGAAAAGCGGCACATAGGTGCGGCCAACAAGCTCGCTTCCCTTGAACTCGCGAACGATAACGGCGCCCTCGCCCAGAACCTTTTCAACAAGATCCTTGGCAAGTATGAAAGCCTCTCCGTCCTTTTCGGCGCGGCAGTAGGTTATATTGGCGTTTACGCAAAGGCAAACGTTTGAAGGAAGGGTCCAGGGCGTGGTTGTCCAGGCAAGGTAGCTTGCGTCCTCATCGGTGCACTTAAACCTTACGGTAGCGGAAACCTCTTTAACGTCCTTATATCCCTGCGCAACCTCGTGGCTTGCAAGCGCGGTGCCGCAGCGGGGGCAATAAGGCACAACCTTATGGCCCTTATAGAGCAGGCCCTTTTCATATATTTTCTTAAGTGCCCACCACTCGGACTCTATATAATTATCCTCATAAGTAACATACGGGTGCTCCATATCCGCCCAGAAGCCCACGCGGTCGCTCATCTGCTCCCACTCGGTTTTGTATTTCCAAACGGATTCCTTGCACTTGGCAATAAACGGCTCCACGCCGTATGCCTCAATCTGCTTTTTGCCGTCCAGCCCAAGCATTTTCTCAACCTCAAGCTCAACGGGCAGGCCGTGGGTATCCCAGCCGGCCTTGCGCAGAACATCATAGCCCTTCATGGTGCGGTAGCGGGGAATAATGTCCTTCATGGCGCGGGTAAGAATATGGCCTATATGCGGCTTGCCGTTAGCCGTCGGTGGGCCATCGTAAAAAGTAAAGGCAGGTCTGCCCTTTCTCAGCTCGCAGCTTTTTTCAAAAATGCGATTTTCCTTCCAGAAGCGGAGGATATCCTTTTCCCTTTCAACAAAGTTAAGGGAAGTAGGGACCTTGGTATACATTCAATAGCTCCTTTCGCCTTATTGTGCATAAAATAAAAAACCGCGCCCCGTATAACGGGACGCAGTGCTTGCGCGGTACCACCCGATTTGGCATAATTGCCCAATCTCTTTGCGCTGTAACGTGCGCTCACGGCGCGTACTATTGGCTTTTCGCTTTCATACGCGCGCTCATGGATGATGCGTACCGGATCCGCACCCGCTGCCTTTCACCGACTGC
>CAZRHS010000095.1:0-3614 GCA_964600045.1 uncultured Clostridium sp. | reverse complement strand
AAAACCGCACCCCTTGGGGTGCGGTTTGCATCTTCTTATTATTCTTTTGTTTTTTCTCTTTACTGGTTATTATCCAGATAATACTCGCCGCGGCGGTAATCGTAGACCGCGCCGCGCGTAAAGTCGTCTATGCTGTCCAGCACCTTGCCGGTGCCTATGGCAACGCAGGAGATGGGATCCTCGGCTATGTAGCAGGGCACCTTGGTATGCTCGGCCACGAACTTGTCTATGCCGTAAAGCAGGGCGCCGCCGCCGGTTATGCATATGCCGTTTTCGGCAACGTCGCTGGCAAGCTCAGGCGGAGTGCGCTCAAACATGCTCCTTACGCTTTCCAGTATGGCCTGAAGCGGCTCCTCAAGCGCGTCTATCATTTCGTTGCTGCTTACGACTATTGTCTGCGGCAGGCCGGATATAAGGTTTCTGCCCTTAACGTCTATAAACAGCTGCTCCTTGCGGGGATAGGCCGAGCCTATGCGAATCTTCATTTCCTCTGCCGTGCGCTCACCTATGAGCAGGTTGTGCTTTTTGCGCATGTAGCGCACAATGGCCTCGTCAAATTTATCGCCAGCTATTTTGATTGATGTTGAAAGCACCGCGCCGCCCAAAGATATGAGCGCTATGTCGCTCGTGCCGCCGCCTATATCAAGCACCATGTTGCCGCGGGGCTCCGCAATGTCTATGCCCGCGCCTATGGCCGCGGCTATCGGCTCCTCTATAAGGTAGGTATGCCTGGCTCCCGCTTCCTCGGTAGCGTCTATAACGCTGCGCTTTTCAACCTCCGTTACGCCGCTCGGCACGCAAACAACCACCCTGGGCTTAAAGAACACGTGCGTACCTACTACCTTTTTAAGGAAATGGTGAAGCAATCTTTCCGTAATGTCGTAATTTGATATAACGCCGTCCCTAAGGGGCCTTATGGCGGTTATGTTGCCCGGCGTACGCCCAAGCATGCGGCGAGCCTCCTCGCCTATCGCAAGGATTCGTCCCGTTATCTTTTCAACCGCAACAACGCTCGGTTCCCTTAATACAATGCCCTTGCCGCGAACGTAAACAAGAATGCTTGCCGTGCCAAGGTCTATGCCAACGTCGTTAAACTCAAACAGACCCATATAATAAACTCCCTTCGCCGGGGAAACTGCTCGTATCCCAATAATAATAATATTCTATCACAACGCACGCCTATACGCATTAGCAATTTTAGAACAAATTTATAAAAATTTGTAAACTCTGCGCGCAAAACGGCTTAGGAGCGGCCTGGCGGCTTGGCGGCGGGCGAATTATCGGATATAATTCAATGAGCATCGGCTTTGTTTATCGGAGGGAAGAATTATGCAGGGCAAAATTTTTGTTCGTTTAATCGCGGCGGCGCTTATTTCATCGTCGCTTTTTATGTGCGGCTGTTCCTTGGTTTCAACCGATTCGGAGCCGGATGCGACAAACGACCTGCCCGTAATAACCGTTACTCTGCCGCCAAAGACAACCTCCGCCCCCACGCGTACGCCCGCGCCCACCGCGGGGACGGCAATTGAGCCGAACAGCGATTATTCATACCTTGACGGCGTGGCCAAGCCGGGCGACGTGCTGCCAACGCTTACATACAGCGAGGCAAAGGAGCAAAACAGCGACGTTATAGGCTGGCTTACCGTGCCGGGTACGGACGTTGATTACCCCGTTGTTCGCACAACGGACAACGAATATTATCTTAATCACAATATTCTGGGCGAGGAAAGCAAGCACGGCGCCGTATTCATGGATTTCAGAAACGCTAACGCCGATCAGCAGAAGCATATTATAATATACGGCCACAATATGAAGAACGGAACAATGTTCCACAGCCTTCTTAATTTTAAGCAAAAAAGCTTTTTCACGGAAAACCGCATTATTTCATTCAACTGGAACGGAACGGATACAATGTGGGAAATATACCTGGCGGCGGTTATACCGCTTGTTGACGGGCACATGATAAATTATGTTGAAACGCGCTTTGACGACAACGATGAATTCGCAAGCTACATGACGGACATGATTGCCTACGCGCGCACGGCGCAAAGCTCCGTCGTTTCCGATTCGGCCGCCGTAAGCGGCACGGACCAGGTGCTTACGCTTACAACCTGCACGTATGAGGCGGACGGATCGCGCTTTGTCGTTCAGGCACGAAGGGTTCGTTAAGGGGGAGGAATGCCGTCTCCCCCTTAATTCAGAATAATCAGGAGACTAACCTACCAAGGAGAGTTACCATAAACAGCAGCACGAGCAAGCCGCCTGTAAATATAAGTCTGCTTTTAAGAAGCTTCATTTGTAATCCCTCCCTGCTATAAGTATTTATGGTGGTTAGAGTTCTCTAACCGAGATAAATCATACCACCTCACTGGGAATTTGTCAACACCCTAAAAAGTATGTTATTTAGTTAATTATGTAGATATTGGGTTTGAAATATGATACGATACGATTAGCATTTTGTGCAAAGGAGAGTTTTTGAAGATGATAAATTCAAAGCCGGTAATCTGCGTTACCGGAGATACCTGCTACACCTCCACGGAGCCTGATGCTCTGCGCGAGATTCGCACTCCGCTCACCTATTCCCAGGCTGTATACGTAGGCGGCGGCGTGCCCGTTATAGCGCCGGAGCTTTGCCCGGAAGAGCTGAGCGAGCTTTGCGACGGTCTGCTGCTTTCCGGCGGCGCGGACGTTGATCCTGACCTTTACGGCGAGGAGAAGCTGAACGATACCGTAAATACAGACCCCCTCCGCAGCCAGTTTGAGGTTCCCCTTATAAAGGCATTCGTTGCCAAGAAGAAGCCCATAATGAGCATCTGCCGCGGCACCCAGATGATGAACGTTGTCCTCGGCGGCAGTCTGCACCAGGACCTGGTTGAGGAATTCGGCTACGTTCACATGAACGGCAAGATTCGCCACTATGTATACGCCGAGCCCGGCAGCATTCTGGCCAACCTTTTCGGCGAAAAGTTCAAGACCAACAGCACCCATCACCAGGCCATTAAGACCCCCGCGCCCGGATTCAAGATTACCGCGCACAGCATAGAGGGCATTGTTGAGGCCTATGAGCACGAGAGCCTGCCCATATTCGGCACCCAGTTCCACCCCGAGCGCCTTACCGATAAGTATAACGACGGCCGCACCCCGGACTTTGCGCCGCTGTTCAAATACTTTATAAACGTAGTGCGCGAGGATGCCGAGAAGCGCAGCAAATAAAAGAGAATTTCGCCATTGAAGGAGGTGTACACGAACATGAGCAAAGTATTTGAGCTGATAGAAAAAGAGCAGCAGCGCCAGAAAAACACGATAGAGCTTATTGCTTCGGAAAACTTTGTTTCTGAAAACGTTCTTCGTGCGGCAGGAAGCTGCCTTACCAACAAATACGCCGAGGGTTACCCCGGCAAGCGCTACTACGGCGGATGCGACGTGGTGGACGAACTGGAGATTTACTGCCAGCAGCTTTGGCAGCAGGTGTTCAAAACCGATTACCACGTTAATGTTCAGCCCTTAAGCGGTACCCACGCGAACATGGTCGCGTACGCCGCCGTACTTAACGCGGGCGATACCATACTTAGCCTTGATCTGCAGCGCGGCGGGCATATCAGCCACGGCCTGCC
>CAZRHS010000094.1:0-3634 GCA_964600045.1 uncultured Clostridium sp. | reverse complement strand
TTCTTTGCGGGGTTTGCCGCCCGTGAGCGGAGCGAGAGGCAAAACCCCGAGAAACCTCGGGGGAGCGGTTATTAACCGTTCCCCCGATCATAAAAAAATCGAAGATGTGTTTTTACCCACTTCTTCGATCATGATTATTATAACACGCGCAGTGTGCAAGTCAAGTAAAATCCGAAAGTTTGTTCGGTTTATTTGAAAATTCGGTTTTTTATAGGCGTTACGGCACAAAACAGGGGTATGCCCACCGCGTAGCAGCTTATGGCCTGCCCCGCGCCCACGCCTAAAACGCACAAAAAATAATTTATTCCAACCTTGTATCCAAAGCAAAGCACAGCGCCCACCGCGAACGCGTTTATCAAAACCGCCGGCAGGGGAACAAGCCATTTGTTCACGCCGTGCTTGCCCATGTATGCCGCGATAAGCCCGGCAAGGAGCGTTGCTAAGCTTCCGAACACAATATCGAACCACATGGCCCCGGTAAGAAGATTGGCAATCGCGCAGCCCACAAACAGGCCTATCGCCGCCTCGGGCGCGAAATAGGGCAGCACACAAAGCCCCTCCGAAAGCCTAAGCTGCATTACGCCGCTGCTTATGGGGGAGATGGCAACCGTAAGCAAAGCATAAAGGGCTGCCACGGCAGCCCCTCTAGCAAGCTTTATTACTCCCGCGCGGGAATTATTTGTTGGCAAGGTAGTCATTCAGCTTCTTGGTCAGCTTGTCCGCGTCAATGCCATGCACGGCGCAGGCCTGCTCCAGGTTTTCGCCGCTGGCCATTATGCAGCCCAGGCAATGCATGCCGCTGGAAAGCAGTATGTCCGCAAGGCCGGCATCGGTGCGCAGTATCTCTTCGATGGTCATGGTCTTCTGTATCATTTGTGTATGTTCCTCCGTTAAAATATTCTTGCTTCGGCACATGGCCGTTTTTTGCCGCGCATATTCTACCACATTACTGGGATTATTTCAACAGCGCCATGCCGTACGGCGCCAATTCAACGCTTATTTTTTCGCCTTTTTTCCTGTATTCCCGCCCGGTGAGCGCGTCAACCATGCTTTCCTTTATAATAAGGTCACTTATATCCGGCCCTTCGGTGAATGTGTTTTCGTCAATTTCAACCGATTTCGCCTCGTTTGAGCGATTGACAAGGCTTATTATAACTTCATCGTCAATAAACCTTGCTATCATGAATATGTCCTTGTCCGCTGCGGCGAACGCGCATTTGCCCAATCGCATGGCGCGGCTTTCTTTTCTTGTTTCGGCAATTTTTATAAATCGGCTCTTTATGCCCTCGTCCTCATGCCCCCAGGGATACGTGCCCCTGCAGAACGGATCCGCCATGCCCTGCATGCCCGCCTCGTCGCCATAATAAACGCAGGGTATGCCCGGGTGAGAAAGCTGAATAAGCTCGGCCTGGCTCATAAGCAGCTTTGCCCTTTCAAGCTCCGCTTCTTTGGGCACAAACGCCGCCTGCACGTTTCTTGTCGTGTGCCTGTCCGGCGCGCCCGCAAGCGCGGTAAGCGTTCTTACGGTATCGTGGGTTGAAAGCACGTTAAGGCAGCTTAAATAAAACGCCTCCGGGTAATTCTGCCGCAAAGCCGTAAGCGAAAGGCTCAATGCGTATGCATCGCTTTTGCCTGAAAGAAACGATATTACGGCGAAAGCGAAAACGTAGTTCGTAACCCCGTCAAGCTCAAATCCGTCGGTGTATTTTCTTCTGCCCTCGCCGCCCGTTTTGGTGCTCGCGTCCTCCCAAACCTCGCCTATAAGCACGCCGTCAGCTTGCCTTGCCTTAAGCTCCCGCCTTAAAAAAGCAATGAATTCGTCCGGCAGCTCATCCGCCACGTCAAGCCGCCAGCTTGCTATGCCAAGGCGAGAATAATGCTCGATTACCCCCGCTATAAACGCCATGTAGCCGCGGTTTTTCTCGTTTACCTCGGGCAGGGTCTTAAAGCCCCACCAGCAGCCGTATTTATCGGGGAAGGAATCAAATTCGTACCAGTCGTAATAGGCGGAACTCTCCCCCTGATACGCGCCAAGCCCCGGGTAGCGGCCCGATTTATTGAAATAAACGCTTTCGTCGCCCGTGTGCGAAAAAACGCCGTCAAGCATCAGCTTTATGCCGCGCTCTTTGGCCGAGTGAATCAGCCGCATAAGAGAGTCCTCGCCGCCAAGCATCTCGTCCGCCCTGTGGTAATCGCCGGTATTGTAGCGGTGGTTGGACTGCGCCTCGAATATGGGGTTCAAATATATAATGGTTACGCCAATTTCCGCAAGATAGTCAAGTTTGGCCTCTATTCCCTCAAAGTCCCCGCCGTAAAAATCCACGGGGTCATAATCCTTTTCCCCCGGCAGCGCCTGCCACAAAACAGGCTCGTCCCAGCTTTCGTGGGGAATCGTTCTCCAGCCCAATTCCTCGCGCCTATGTAACCTGTCAAGTCCGCCGCGGCCTATTCTATTGAATCTATCGGGAAAAATCTGGTAAGCCATCGCGCCCCGGGCATCGTTCGGCACGGCAAAGTCCTTGTCATATACGCTTATCTGCCATGAATTGGGGTCGTGCGTAAAAAGCCGGCTGTCCCCGCATCCGAGCGGCGACGCGCTGCCAAGTATGTAATTGCCGCTTTCGGTTTCAATTAAAAAATAATACCATTCAAGCCCGCGCCTGCCGGCGGTGTGGCAAAACGTAAAGCCCGCGTCCGTACGCGTGCCCTGTTCAACGCGCTCACGCCCTTCCATCCAAACGCGAAGCCTGGCGGAAACAACGCTTTTATCGCATTCTATATTAAGCTCAATTTTCTCGCCCTCTTTTACGGCGCCAAACGGCCGCCTGAAGGAGAGAAGCCGCGAATCGTGCGCGGCCAAAACGCCAAGCCCGCTCATTTTTGCCCTTCGTATTTAAGCACAATCACCTTTTTGCCCATTGTACCGCCCTTTGAAACGGTGAGCGACGGCGATTCCGCGTACTCAACATAATATTCCGAAATATTGTTTATAAAGCCGCTCAGTTCCTCAAGCTCAAACCGTAACGCGTCCGTTTTATAGTGCATGGGCACGGCAACTTTTGGGGAAGCAAGCCGCACCGTTTCCGCGGCCTCCTCGCCGCCAACGGTGTAAACCCCGCCAACGGGTATAAGAAGAACGTCCGCGTTCTTTATGGCCGCCATGGTGCGCTCGTCGGGAATTTCGCCAATGTCTCCCATGTGCACAATTTTAAGCCCGTCCGCCTCAATCACATAAACCGTGTTGCAGCCGCGCCTTTTGCCGCAATGGTGATCGTGATACGTTTCAAGCCCCGTCACCTTAACGCCGCGCGCCTCGTATTCGCCCGGCCCTTCAATTTTATAATAATCGCCAAGCGCAAGCGCCGCATTATTGTGGTCGTGATGCGGGTGGCTTATAAGAAGCATTTCGCATTCCCTCGGCGCTATATCGTACCCCGTCGCCTCGTCCGACGGATCGCACATAATCCTTGTTTCGTTTTCCGTTTCAATAAAAAAGCAGCTGTGCCCAAGCCAGGTAAGTTTCATGCCGTGCCTCCTGCGGAAAGATTTAATTGTGTTTTGCGAATGATTTTTGCGACTGATCGCACTTTTCCTCTCTATTATAGCTGTAAAGATGCGGGAATGGCAAGGTGTA
>CAZRHS010000093.1:0-3659 GCA_964600045.1 uncultured Clostridium sp. | reverse complement strand
AAATCTGCGTACACGCCTGCAAACAAAGCCGTATTTGACACGCCGACTGCATTGGGATACAATAAGCTAACAGTGTTAGGATTGGAGATGGAGAGCATTGTTCCATAAAGGAATTACAAAGGAGCTTATAATCGCTACGGCAGTAGGCATGATCGAGGAGGGCGGCTTTAAGCGCTTTTCCATGCGCAAGCTTGCGGAAAGCCTTGGGGTAAAAACGGCCTCACTTTACGCGCATATAGAAAGCATGGATGCGCTGTTTACCGAAATAGGCCTGTATGCCCTGAACGCGCAGCGAAACGCGCTGCTTTCGGCCATGGATAACCGCTCGGGTGACGAAGCTGTGCTTGCCTTATCAGGCGCGTACAGAAGCTTTGCGTTTGAGCACGGTGAGCTTTATGACCTTATTATGCAAATGCCGATAGGTAAAGACGAAACGCTTAAGGAAGCGGCCTCAATCACGGCGGATACGTTCATGCGCGCGCTTTGTGAATACAATATACCCGCCGAGCGAAAGATGCATTGGCAGCGCGTGCTTCGCGGCACAATGCACGGCTTTGTATCATCGGAAAAATTCGGCTACTTTTCGCATTATCCCGTAAGTGCCGCCGAAAGCTACTCAATAGCGATCAACGCTATTATAGACGCTCTGCACAAGGAGGAGGACATTATTCATGGCTGAGGATAAAAACGCACTTTTTACCACCGTTCCGGTAGGAAAGGCGGTTCTCACGCTTGCCGTGCCCACGGTTATAAGCCAGCTTATTACGGTTGTGTACAATATGGCGGACACGTTCTTTATAGGCCAGCTGAACGACCCTCTTCAGGTGGCGGCGGCCACGATCGCCATGCCCTGCTTTATGTTTCTTACGGCGTTCGCCAACCTTTTCGGCCTTGGCGGGGCAAGCCTTATTTCCCGCTGCCTGGGCGCGGATAACCGCGAAAAGGCCAGGCACACCTCCGCATTCTGTATTTGGAGCGGAATAGGCGTATCCTTTGTTTACGGAATAATAATATGGCTTATCGAGCCTGTGCTTTTTCCAATACTCGGCGCCACGGAGCAAACATGGGAATATCTTGAGCAGTATATTTTCTGGACAACCGTTGTAGGTGCCGTGCCAACCGTTATGAATGCCGAATTTGCCCACATTATAAGAAGCGAGGGTTATTCCAAAAACGCGGGCTTCGGCGTTGCGCTGGGCGGGCTGCTGAACATAGCTCTCGATCCGCTGTTCATATTCGTTTTCAGGCTTAATATAGCGGGCGCGGCCATAGCCACAATGCTTTCAAACGTTGCGGCCATGCTGTATTTTATATTCTTTTTAATCGGCATACGCAAAAAGAGCGTTATAACATTAAACCCAAAGGAATACTCCCTTGGTGACAACATACCGGGCGAGGTGGTGTCCGTAGGCCTGCCGGGCTTTGTGCTTACGTTTATGTCCACCATTTCAAATACTTCCCTTAACCACATAGTGGCCGGTTATTCAAGCACGGCCATTGCCGGAATGGGCATAGCAAAAAAGATAGACCTGCTTGCCTTTGCCATAGCGCAGGGCATGACGCAGGGAACGCTGCCGCTTATAGGCTATAATTACAGCGCGGGAAACACCGCCCGCATGAAGCAATCGATCATCACCGCGTTTTTATACAGCTTTGCCGTGGCCGTTTCGGGCGCGCTTATTCTTTATTTTCTTGCCGCGCCTATTGCCGGCTGCTTTATTTCGGATACGGAAACGGTAACCTACGCCAAGCATTTTCTGAAGATAATATGCCTTGCCTGCCCCACAACGGCCATAAACTTTATGGTAATAACGGTTTTTCAGGCCATAGGCAAAAAGGTTCAGCCGCTGCTGCTCTCGCTTCTTCGCAAGGGCAGCATAGATATACTTTTCATGGTAATTCTGAACAGAACCATGGGCATTATGGGCATAGCCTGGGCAACGCCCATAGCGGACATGACCGCGTTTATAATATCCATGGCGCTGATTATACCCTATATCAAAAAGATGGCCACAGCCAAGCAATAACATAACGCGGTACAAAAAACAGGGCGGAGAAGCGATGCACCTCTCCGCCCGTTAATTTATTTTTTAGTCGTCGTCTATCACGTTAAGCCCGAGCTTTTTGCAAATAGCCCTGCCGGTTGGGGTTGCCGCGCAGCCGCCGCGCGCCGTTTCCCTAAGATCCGGGCTCATAAGGCGGCCAACCGAGCGCATGGCCATAACGGTTTCGTCAAAGGGAATAATGCTCTTTATTCCCGCAAGCGCCATATCCGCGCAGATAAGCGCGTTCATGGCACCGATGGCGTTGCGCTTTATGCACGGGCACTCAACAAGACCCGCCACGGGGTCGCACACAAGGCCCATAACGTTTTTAAGCGCCATAGCCGCCGCGTGCAGGCACTTTTCGGCGTTTCCGCCGTCCAGCTCGCAGAGAGCCGCCGCGGCCATTGCCGCGCCGCTGCCGGTTTCCGCCTGGCAGCCGTGCTCCGCTCCGCTTATGCTCGCGTTTTCAGCTATTATGCAGCCTATGGCACCCGCCGTAAGAAGGCCGTTCAAAAGCTTTTCATCGTTCCAGCCGCGCTCCTTTGCGCAGGTGAAAAGCACGCCCGGCAGTATTCCGCTCGCGCCCGCCGTGGGGGCGGCAACTATGCGCCCCATAGAGGCGTTCACCTCAACCACGGCTATGCTCGCCGCGGCCGCTTTTGCCGCTATTGCGCCGATTAAGGGGTTCTTCTCCGCGCGATCCTTAAGGCGAATCGCATCGCCGCCGGAAAGTCCGGATACGCTCTCAAGCTCCTCGGTAAGCCCCTCTTCAACGCTCCTGCGCATGGCATTGAGCGATATTTTAAGCTCCTTCAATATGTTCTCCGGTGTTTCGTCGGAAAGCTCCTGCTGCCTTTTAAGCATTATCTCGCTTATGGGCAGGCCGTCTTTTTTGCAAAGGGAAAGAAGTTCCTCCCCAGTGGTAAAGCAATAACTTGTCATACGGAAAGCACCCCCGTAATATTTTTGTTCCAATCGAGTATAAGTTTGCAAATCCTGTCGTCAACAGGCGAATCCGTTTCGATTACCATGCAGGCATCCTGCCTGCGCGCGTGGCGGAAAACCCGCATGAAGGCAACGTTCACGTGCTCGTTTGCAAGAATTGTTGTAACGGTGTTTATAACGCCCGGCACGTCCTTATGGCGCACTATAAGCGCGGGATATTCGCCGCTAAGCTCCATTTCAAGGCCGTTTATCTCGGTTATAAGAATGCTGCCGCCGCCAATGCTCGCGCCGCACACGGTGCACTTTGTGCCCTCTTCGGTTTCAATCTCTATCTCCGCCGTGTTCGGGTGGTCCTTTGTTTCCTCGCTGAAGTCAACCGTTATGTCAACATCCGCTTCCTTGGCAAGAAGCATGGAATACCTGAGCCTTTCATCGTCCGGCTCAAGCCCCAGTATACCCGCCACTATTGCCTTGTCCGTGCCGTGTCCGCGCCCGGTTGTGGCAAACGATCCATAAAGCGTTATGTGCGCGCGCTTAATATGCCCGCGGGCAATCTTGTGCGCCATGTGTCCAAGCCTTGCCGCACCGGCGGTGTGGCTGCTGGACGGCCCTACCATTCTCGGCCCTATTATGTCAAAAAGGTCGTAAGTCTGCATATGTTTCTCCTTT
>CAZRHS010000092.1:0-3798 GCA_964600045.1 uncultured Clostridium sp. | reverse complement strand
GTTCCAAAAGGCTCCCTCTTGAGGGAGCTGTCGAACGAAGTGAGACTGAAGGAGTCCGGCAAGCAATACGCCAGCTAAATCCCCTAAAAGTATAGACAATCTCTATAAAATCTAACTCCCACCAAAAGCCTCCCTGCGGAGGGAGGTGGCAAAATGACTTTAGTCATTTTGACGGAGGGAGTCCGGCTACGGCATTACAATCTAAACACCGCAACCAGACAACAACACCATCAAATTTTAGACAGCGCAAAAAAGACAGTATTTAACAAAATCTCCGAGTTAAACCACCGTACAACCAAATCCTCTCAGTCCCGTCCCCCTTCGCGGAGCGATCGTTTCAATTGGGGTAGGGGGTCGCCAGGGGGCCTAGGGGAAGAAATCGAAATCTTCCCCGGCCCCTTGGCATAAAGAAAAGTCGATTTGAAGTAAAGTGAGTTTTGTAATTTCAAAGTTGGCTTATCACTTACCGCCTTTTATCAGCTATTAAAATTTACTTCACCAAATTTAGATTTACCCAAAACCAAAACCACGAGAGCCTTTCGACCCTCGTGGCATTATCCGCATTTATTTTCTTATTTACTTTTCCTCAATCCACCCTTTCATCGCCCCAGAAGAAGAGGGCGACGGTGCCGGGGCCGGTGTGGCTGCCGATGGTGGTGCCCACGCTGTTTATCTCAACCTTGCCGTTAAGGTGGGGGAAGCGGGCTTCCACGGCATCCGCTACGGCGCGCGCGTCATCATAGCAGGCGGAATTGGAAATGTAGCACTTGCCGGAGTAGTTAAGGCCGCCCTCGGCATGCTCTTCCATCTTGTTCACTATTTCGGCCAGAACCTTCTTTTTGCCGCGAATCTTGTAGCGCGGAATGAGGCGGCCCAGGTTATCCATGTTCAAAAGAGGGCAAATGTTCAGAACCGTGCCGAACCAGCCCGCGGCCTTTGATATGCGCCCGCCCTTAACATAAAACGTAAGGTCGGTTGAAAGGAACCAGTGGTGCAGGCGCAGGCGGTTTTTAATAATCCAGTCGTAAACCTCGTCTATGGTTTTGCCCTCGTCGCGAAGGTCCGCAAGCTTATCCATAATAAGACCGTAGCCGGAGGAGGCGCCAAGGCTGTCCACCACAAGCACCTTGCGGTCCGGATACTTTTCGTTCAGCTCCTTGGCCGCTATGGAGGCGCTGTTGCTTACGCCGGAAATGCCGCTTGAAAGCGACACGTGCAGCACGTCGTTTCCCGCCTCAAGAAAGGGAGTGAAATATCTTATGAACTCGTCCGTGTTAATCTGGCTGGTGCGTGTTTCGGCGCCGTTTTCCATTGCCTTATAAAAATCCTCAAACGATATGGTCTGACCAAGGTCGTCTTCATAAGGCTTTCCGTCAAGGAAAAAGTGGAAGCAGGCGTAATTAATATCGCGGCTTTTGAAATGTTCCGGTGAAAGATCCGCCGTGGAGCAGCAGCTGAGAACGTAAGACATGTATTACCCTCCCTGAGTATAAATTCATCTAATATGCTTTATTATATTATACAGAGTATCGCATGTCAAAGAGTACATTGCTAAACGGCGCATAAAATAGTATAGTATAAGTATAGACTTTTCTTATAATTCAAAGACAAGGAGCATACAGCTATGCAAACCGTATTCAACAAAACGCTTGAAAGAATAACAAAGGAAACCGGGCTTGTGGGCGGCGTTGCCGTTGTGTTCAAAAACGGCAAGGTTATATTCTCCTCCCCCTACGGCTATGAGGACAGGGAAAACAATATACCCATGACCATGAACGCTTCCTTTGATATAGCGTCCTGCTCAAAGGCATGGACGGTTATGCTTGCGGCGCAGGCGGTTGACGAGGGGCTTATAGGCTGGGACGAGCCGGTTAAGCACGCCATGAAGGAATTTGACATGCTTGATCACTACGCGGGCGAGCATCTTTCCATAAGGGATATGGCAAGCCACCGCAGCGGACTGCCGTGCCATGATTTTATGCGCAACAAGGTTGGCGGCAGCAGAAAGAATCTTATGCTAAAATGCGCCGCGCTTGAGGCCACAAGCGGCTTCAGGGAAACATATCAATACAATAACCACATGTATATAGTGCTGGGCTATCTTATGGAGGTGCTTTACGGCGAAAGCTGGGAAAGCCTTATAAAGCGCAAAATAGCGGATAAGCTTGGCGTAAGTGAGATTCGCTTCCGCGGCCTTAAGGGAAACATGGATAACCTTGAGCGCGCGCTGCCGTACGTTTCAAACGGATACGAGGCGCACCGCTGCGGCTACTCCGATTCTCCTCTTTCAGGCCCCTGCGGCGGCATAAAGGTGAATGTGCTTGACCTTGCCAAATGGGTTACGGCCATGGCAAAGGGCGGCGTTTGCGAAAGCGGGGAGCGGCTCTGCAGCGAGGAGCAGTATAAGCAGATTACAACCGCCGTTATACCCAGCGACGAGGAAAACATGGGCGCGCTTCGCGGCTGCTGCTACGCCATGGGCTGGCACACAGGCGTTTACAACGGGCAGGACGTGGTGTTCCACTCCGGCGGGCTTGAGGGCTTCAATACCCAGGTTGGCTTCCTGCGCGGGGAAAACAGCGGCTATGCCATGATATTCAATACCGGCACAACTCCCGCCTCCGCCGTAATACGCGCCATGGCGCTTGACCTGCTCACAACGGGCGAAACCAAGGACAACTATGACGATATGATAGACGCCTGGCTTAAGCGCAGGGACGGCATGATAGCCTCCATCAAAAACGGCGTTGAGGGGCAGGATGTAACGCGAGAGAACGCGCCCGAGCTTATAGGCACATACGAGCACCCCGCCTACGAAACGTTTACGGTTGAAAACCGCGGCGGCAGGCTTTGGTTCAGCTACGGCGACTTTGAAACCCCGCTCTCATTCGCCCGCGCGGACGGCATGATATGCGGCTACCCCGGCACGCTGGACGGACTTGTGCCGGACCATATCGAGCTTTGGCCGGAAGGACGCGACCTTAGGCTGCGCACGAGCGATTCCGAGCTTAAAATGCTTTTCAGAAAGCTTGATTGATTATGCCAAACGCCGTAGGGCAGGTGCTGAGCGCGCTTGATTCCCGCCTTAATAAAAACGCCTTCGGCCGGGCAAAGGCCGTTTTCCCCAAAAGCGGCGCCGGATGCAACATTTCCGTGCCGTACCTGGGCGAGGGTGAACCGAACAGGGACGAGCTTCTTTTGAATATAAAAGAGGCCTTGGGCAGCGATGCCGTAAAAAGCCTTGAATTTAAGGGAAAAAGCGCGCTTATAACGCTGAGCGCCGCTAAATTGAGCGAGCTTCTTCGCCTTGCGGCCAAATATTCCGCACCGAACGACACCGAGCCGGACGGCGACACCGAGGCAGGATTTACCGAGCTTAAATTAAGAACCCTTGCCAAAAAGGGGGACATGGGCATAACGGATACGCCGGGCGTAACGCGCGCGGCGTGGCTTCTGCTTGGCGCGGCCGCGTATCCCGAAAACCCTGCCCGCACCCGCGCCCGCCTTCATGAGGCCTGCCTTGCCGTAAAGGATATGTTCGCCGATATCCCCACCCGCGAGCGCGAATCTGTCCGCCGCCAAAACGGCCTTGTGGGCATAGCCGGGGAGAGAATCGTGGGGGAGGGGAGAAGGAGCGAGACTGACTGAAACTCTCAAAAGCCCCGATAATATCTACAAAATCTAAACCATACTTCAATAAAGTAAATATCAACAAATGATAAGCGCGGGCGAAGGAGGTCTTATTGAACTCCTTCCGTCACGGCTGCGCCGTGCCACCTCCCTCTGCAGGGAGGCTTT
>CAZRHS010000091.1:0-3892 GCA_964600045.1 uncultured Clostridium sp. | reverse complement strand
ATACCATACTTAGCCTTGATCTGCAGCGCGGCGGGCATATCAGCCACGGCCTGCCCATAAGCATGACCGGCAGGATTTACGACATAAAGTCCTATGGTCTTGACGAAAACGGCTTCCTTAACATGGCGGAGGTTGAAAGCAAGGCGCGCGAGTTTAAGCCGAAGCTTATTATAGCAGGCGCGTCGGCATACAGCAGAACAATAGATTATGCCGAGTTTGCCCGCATAGCGCACGAAAACGGCGCCCTTCTTATGGCGGACATAGCCCACGTTGCCGGTCTTATAGCCGGCGGCGCGCATCCGTCTCCCTTCGGCTATGCCGATATTATAACCACCACAACCCACAAAACCCTTCGCGGAATAAGGAGCGCGCTCATATTCTGCCGCGAGGAGCTGGCGAAAAAGGTGGACAGCGCACTTTTCCCGGGCATGTCCGGCGGACCGCACATGCATACAATAGCCGCGAAGGCCGTTACCGCGGAGGAAGCGCTTACGCCCGAATTCAGCGAATACGCTCACAGGGTTGTTGAAAACAGCAAGGCCATGGCCAATGAGTTCATGAAGATGGGATACAAGGTTGTAACCGGCGGCACGGATAACCACATGTTCCTGCTTGATTTTACCAATACCCATCCCACCATTACCGGCAGGGCCGTGCAGGAGGCGCTTGATAAGCAGGGCATAACGCTTAACAAAAACAGCGTGCCCGGAGAAACTCGCAGCCCCATGCAAACGTCCGGCGTGCGCATAGGCACCCCCGCCATGACCACAAGGGGCTTCACCGCCGCGGACTTCATAGCCGTGGCGCACAGAATAGATGAGGTTATAAGGGGCTTGGAGTAAAAAGCGGATCAGTAAATTTTTCCGTTTTTATCGCAGGTTATAGAAACTTTTATATTTACACTGTCAACGGGTATGCCGAAAACGCAGCGCGTAAAGTCACCGGACGCCGCTGCCACCGCCTCGGCCTGCCCGTTTTGTATGTGATCAATGGTGCCGGTGCGGGAATTAAATTTGCAGTCATCGGCCTCTATATTGCGAAAATACTGGCTGTGTATGCACTCAACCGTGCGTCCGTCATAAGCAAAGCTGGCATATATACCCAGTGAAAAAAGCAGTTTTCCGCTGCTGCTGTAATAACGGGCAATCTTCACGCCGCTCGCCAGTTTGGTTGAATCGGACGGGACATCGTAAAATCGGCTTCCTGCCTGGTTGGATGCGGATGTAAAGCTAAAGGTGAAAACCATCAGGAAAGTCAATACTGCCGCTATAACTTTTTTCATGGCTGCCTCCTCGATTATCGTTTACTGAATTTCCTCTATCACATAACCGTTATGAAAATCCTCGTTCGCATCAATCATGCCTTTTATGGCAACCGCAAGTGATATTACCGCTACGATTGATATTACGGCCGCGGTTATGCAAGCTACGCGCAGCGCTTTGCGGCCATTATTAAGTTTATCGTTTATTTCTTTGTAAGTCATTTCAGAAAGGAAAGATACAGCAATTTCCTCCGGCGCACCGAAACGCTTACAGTAGTCATCATAACCGGCCTGTGGATGCCACGCGCAGTATTCATCTATTTCCTCGTGTATACCGCAAAGATATTCCTTTTTCTTTGCTCCGTTTATCGGTATATGTTTTTTGATTTGCCTAAAATACCTGTCCGCGCAATTCATAAAGCTTATTCCTTTTCATCCGAATAATTCAGTATCAGTTCAACGCCGTCAAAAGTATTATGATAATCCTTCAGCATTTCCTCGTAGTATTCTCTGCCCTTTTCGGAAAGGCGATAATATACGCGCTGCATACGCTTGCCCGTAAGAACGCGCCGCGTTTCAAGGTATCCGCTATCGTCCAACCTATATAAAATAGGGTATAGCGTACCTTCGGGCAAATAGAAACGCCCCTCGCTTATGCGTTCCATTGCCTGCACCAGCTCATAGCCGTACATTTCATTTTTACTTAGCAGCGACATTAAGCACAGCGTTGCCGCGCCGCGCTTAAAAAAGCTTTGTGTTCCGTCCTGCGTCTCTCGTCTCATAGGAATTCCCTGCACTCATCGTATCTGATTTAAGCATAAACGAATCCCTATTTTATGTAAATACTTTTGTTACAATAATATTGTTGACAAGGTGCATGATTCATGTTAGCATTAAACCACAAGTTAACTCCACGATAAGTCTGTAGTAGGAATGCACTAAAGTAACCAAACAAACTCAAAAAACGAAAGGAGAATTTCAAATGAAAAAGTATGTCAGCTTCTGTCTCGCCCTGTTGCTCATTTTCTGCTTCTCAAGTATTGCATACGCAGATAATGAATTGTCATCTTTTGCTTCTTCAAGTGAAAGATATGCTGAAATTGCTTCAATGTTCTTTACAAAGCAATATACTCTGTACGGCAAAACCGGGAATGATATTACATCGGATGTTTACGATGAAATCACTCCGCTGTATGAATCCGGCCGTTATGAAGCAGTTATAGAGTATCTGTTTCAAAACATCGGCTATGCGGAACACATAACCTCTGAAACGCTCCCTTCCACATCAGGATTGAATTCGAGTAGTGATACCATACGTGTTACAAGAGATTTCTATCAGGTTGTTGATGATCAGGAGCACGGTTTTCAAAACCATAACGCAATATTTGGCACGGTTGTCTTAACTTATGTGGTAAATTCAAACCAGGGTGAAATTATCAGAGCAAGTTTGCCCAATGTAACGGCACGCGATTTACTTCATCATTATGGTGATCTGCAACCAAGTATGAGTGTTTCAGGCAGATCTACTTCAATATCATCAGACAACCAATCCGTAACATTCTCTTTTACCGTTTCGGGTTATTTGGAAGTGCAAAGCAATGATATAGCTCCGGAAATCAACGCTTTCAATCTGGCCTATTCATATAGTGCCGATTTCTCGTTTACAGAGTATGCAGAATAAAATATAATTGTACATGCCAATCTGTCATTTGCTAAGAAAGGGAATCAACATGAAACGCATTATATCAACCGCATTGTTAATTTGCCTGTGCGCGCTGCTTTTGTGCGGATGCGCCAAGAAGACCTCGTGGGTTGCCGAGGGCAGCGACGATTATCCTATTTTTACGTTAAAGTCATGGCTTAATCCGGACGGCGAAGTCAGCAGCCTTGAATACACCGCGCACGACGGCACCAAATGCCGCACATACAGCTACCTTAAAGCCGACAACGAGATAAGCGAGGTTACCGACGGCGTACCCTCATATATGCCCGGCGACTCCAATCTGACCGTAAAGGAGATGGAGCAGATTTACGCCGATGTGTGTGAGTGGGCACCGGGCCACATGGAGGACAGCGCCACTCCCGGCCTTTCCATATCATATATTTGCCCCCGCTTTGCCTTCCTTGAAGGCGCGATAGACTCGACGAGCACCGCGTACGTTTATTCCATGGCCTCGCGCGAGATAACCCAGCTTGACGGCGAATACACCGGCAGCCGGGATTACGGCACAATATCCGGCGGCTACCCGGTGGTTGTAATTTATATAGACGACTGATAAGCGAAAACAATATCCCCGCGTGCGCTTGCCGAGTAATGCTTGACAATGCGCACGCGCTTTGTTATAATACAAAAGCGCGACGAGGAGAGATGTCCGAGTGGTTTATGGAGCTGGTCTTGAAAACCAGTGATGTCGCAAGGCACCGGGGGTTCGAATCCCTCTCTCTCCGCCAAATAAGGCAGAGCGATTTACCGTATTTGGCGGACACCGAAGAGGTTGCATCCCCACTTCGTCCGCAATAATTGCAGCATCGTGGAGAAGTACCCAAGTGGCTGTAAGGGGCTCCCCTGCTAAGGGAGTAGGCTGGGGTAACTGGCGCGAGGGTTCAAATCCCTCCTTCTCCGCCAAAAAA
>CAZRHS010000090.1:0-4096 GCA_964600045.1 uncultured Clostridium sp. | reverse complement strand
TCTATCGCCCTCTCGGTATCCCCATCGAACACGAGGCGGCCATGGTCAAGCACTATGCAGCGGGTGCAGAGCTGGCGGATGGTATTCATATTATGGCTGACGTAGAGCACGGTGCGGCCCTCGGAATTGGCGGCATCGCCCATTTTGCCAAGGCACTTTTGCTGAAACTTCATATCGCCAACCGCAAGCACCTCGTCCATTACCATAATCTCGCTGTCCAGATGCGCGGCAACGGCAAACGCAAGCTTAACGTACATTCCGCTTGAATATCGCTTAACGGGCGTATCTATAAACTTTTCCATCTCCGCAAATTCAACAATCTGGTCAAACTTGCGGCTTATCTCCGCCTTTGTCATGCCGAGTATGGCGCCGTTCATATAAACGTTCTCCCGCCCGGTAAGCTCCGGATGGAAGCCCGTGCCAACCTCCAGCATGGATGCTATTCTGCCGTTGTAGCTTATTGTTCCCTTTGTGGGCGCGGTAACGCGGGAAAGCAGCTTCAAAAGTGTGCTCTTCCCCGCCCCGTTGTGGCCTATTATGCCGAGCGCCTCGCCTTTTTTTACATCAAAGGACACATCGTCAAGCGCAAGGAACTTCTCCCCAGCGTGACGCGCGGCATCGGAACCGATTTTGCTGTTCGGATCCTCCTTGCCCTTCATGCGCGCCGCCCAGCTTTGCAAATCTCCCCTGAGCGTGCCGCCGCCTATGGCGCCAAGGCGATATTCCTTTGAAACATGTTCTATTTTTATAGCAAGCTCTTCCATTTTTCAAAACCTCAAACCGTGTCCATAAACGTTTTCTCAACCCGGCTGAAAAGCACAATTCCCGCGAAAAGCAGCACAAACGTTGTGCCCCAGCTTAAAAGATAGTAGCTCCACTCCACGCTGCCCGTGCCCAGGAACGCATAGCGGAAAAGATTGACCACCGGCGAAACGGGGTTGCACATATAAAGCGCGTGCCACTTGCCGCCCGGCGCGAACACGGAAAAGCGGAACATATCGTAAGCTACCGGGGTGGCGTACATCCAAAGCTGCACGCCGAAGCCCACAAGCATGGCAAGGTCGCGATACTTTGTGGTAAGGGCGGAAATGATTATGCCGCAGCCAAGGCTGAGCATGGCAAGCTGCAGCACGATGAGCGGAGTCATGAGAATATATATGTTCGGCTGCACGCCCTGAGCGGTTATAAGATAATACAAAATGAAAATGATAAGGAACGCGAACTGTATGCCCAGGCTTATAAGCTCCGAAAACACGGTTGATATGGGCATTACAAGGCGCGGGAAATACACCTTGCCCATCGTGCCGCTGTTCGCGACGAATGTATTGGCGGTTTGGGTAAGGCAGTTTGAAAAATATGTCCAAAGCACGGTGCCCGAAAGATAGAACACAAAGGAAGGCACACCGTCCGGCGCAAGGCCGGCTATGTTTCCGAATACAAGCGTGAACACAACCGTTGTGAGCAGCGGCTGTATAACCGCCCAAAGCGGGCCCAAAATGGTTTGCTTGTATTTGGATACGAAGTTTCGCTTAACAAAAAGGAATATAAGATCCCTGTAAGCAAAAACCTCCTTAAGATGCAGATCAAACCAGCCGGATTTGGGCTTGATGACCGTTGAAAAACGCTGTTCGTCCATGAATTCTCCTTATGTAAAAAGCGAATAAAGCCGCCGCATAACGGCCGCGTTATCGTCCGCAAAGCTGTGGCGCGAAAGGGCCACGGTAAAGCTCTTTCTCGTTTGGGGTTCATTATAAAGCTTAATCACGCCATCGGCAATGCTTCGGGCCGCGCAATCGCAAAGCAGGCCGGTTTTGCCGCTTTCTATTTGCTCATCGGCGGCATTATGCGTTGCAAGAATGGGCACGGCCAAGATGCGCGCTTCAAGCACGGTTACGCAATGCCCCTCAAACCTGCTCGGCTGAACATACAGATCCGCCCGGCGAATGAACGGATAAGGATTAGACTGCATGCCGTGCAGAACAACATAATCGCCAAGGCCAAGCTCGGCTATTTTTCGCCTGATGGCGTCCTCCTCCGGCCCGCCGCCCACAATATGCCAGCAAAAGCCGGTAAATCCCGACGATACAAGCTCGGCGCAGGCATCAACGGCTATGTCCATACCCTTTGCCGGGGAAAGCCGCCCGCATGAAACGATATTGAACTTGGTTTGGTCAAAGGGGGTATCGAGCGGTTCAAGGCTTTTTTGGCGCACGCTCTCCGCATCGGTCAGGTTGTTTACGGCGATTATCTTTTCGGCGTACATTGGGCGGAACGCGCGCAGCTTTTCGGCCAGCGCGGCGGATACGGCTATTACCTTTTCGGATTTTTTATAGCCAAAATAATCGTGGTATTCCCTGCGCATGGCCCCATGGTGATAGAACATAAGGAACTTTTTCGCGTTCACGGCGCGCACGGCGGTTTCCGCGGCACGGTCGCTGTATATTACGGCTGTGTCAAAGCGCTCGTCGGCAAGCTGAGTTTTTATATATTCGGCGTAAAGCCTTGCCTCAGCAGCGCGCAAGGTAAGGCGCAGCGCGTGCCACGCCGCCCGGCGCAGAGTGCCCGCCCCCTGCGGCTCCTCCATCAGGTTATACATGCGCCTGTATTTATACGCTTCTTTGAACGTAACCGCGTGCTGCCTGTCCGCCACAATAAGGCGGCAGTTGGGGGTTATCCGCCCCGCCATCTCCAGGCTGTCCCTAAGCACAAGGCAGGTTACATTAAAGCGGGAGTAGTCAAGCGAGTTTATAAGATTCACCAGCGCCGTCTCAATCCCGCCTATCCATAGCGCCTCGGTGATGAAAATGAGGGAGGTTTTCATCTTCTTGCCAGCCTGTTTTTTATTCTGAAAAGGCTGTTCCAGCAGCGCATAGCCTTAAATCCAACTCGTGAACCGATATTGATGTATATTTTATCATGTATTTTCTCAATCCAGTCACCGCGATTCATTTGGTAGGATTTCCGTATTGTGCAGTTAACAGGACGTTTGTATGGAAACAAGCCTTTTTCACGCATTACCCGCAGGTATTCCTTGTATTTCGGACGATCTGCCATTGCGGCGACATGATATAACGCTCCAAACAAAAATGACATGAATCTATCAACTGTCATTGTGTCTGTTCGACCGGATTCATAATAATTCTTCATTATTTCCGCTTCTCTTATTGTGGAGAAAAGCTGCTTCTCGATTGATGCTTGTGTGGTGTGACTTGCCGAATCTTCGCGATCACGATAGCCATATATCGGAACATTTACTGTAACTGTTTGCGGATTCGCATATTTAAGCTCATACATGAACAAGGCATCTTCCCCATATATAAGCTCAGGATAAGAAAAGCGAAGACTGTTTTTATCCAAAAAGCTCTTTTTGAGGATACTTCTGCACGCACTTGAATCCTGCCAAATTGTATTTTGGGGCAAACTCTCTATATTTTTGAACGGTGATGTTCCATCCTTAAACCGATAGTTGCCGATTATTATACGATCAGGGTCAGTATTAGCCGCATCCATAAGCAAGCTCAAAGAGTGCGGCAAAACGCAATCGTCAGAATCAACGAAATGGATGTATTTTCCTGATGCCTTTTCTAAGCCAAGATTTCTCGCCGTACAAACGCCCTTATTTTCCTGTGAATAGACATGAACATTGCCGAAGCGATCAGCATAGTCCTGAAGGATTTGAAGGCTATTGTCCTTTGAACCGTCATTAACACATATAATTTCAAATTCTTCTGTGTTGCTATCTTGTGCCAACAGTGAGTCCAAGCAATCTTTTAGGTATGGTTCCGTATTATAAACAGGCACTATAAAGCTCAAAAACATCTTGTCACCTCGAGATATTATTTCTCAAACCCGCTCTTTTCGGGCAGAATCGCTTCAAATGCGGCTTGAAGCTTAGCTGAAAGCGAATCGAAATCTATTTGCGCCTCGGGATCGTTTACGCAAAGCATATCGTGGCTCTGCGCGCGTATTATGCCGCAAAGCTCGTTGATGGTATGCTCATCAGCGCAGGAAACAACATTATCCGTGGCATACGGCGCGAAATTTCCGCTTGCAATCTGCCACCACAGGCAAACCCACTGGTTCACGTCGTCCGCGC
>CAZRHS010000089.1:0-4125 GCA_964600045.1 uncultured Clostridium sp. | reverse complement strand
TGGTGGAGATAAGGGGACTCGAACCCCTGGCCTCAGCATTGCGAACGCCGCGCTATACCAACTTAGCTATATCCCCACGGCACGGAATATTCTACAACATATCGATGTGAATTGCAAGCGTTTTGTTGAACCATTTTGGGCGGAGGGCAAAAATTTTGGCATTTTACTATTGACTTTGCCTGTTTATAATTGTATACTATCTTTTGTCCCGCACAGCCGGGGCAACTGAATATGGCGGCGTAGCTCAGTTGGCTAGAGCATTCGGTTCATACCCGGAGTGTCATCGGTTCGAGTCCAATCGCCGCTACCACAAAGCATCCTTTAATAAAAGGGTGCTTTTTTTATAATTGTTTGTTTCGCATCAGCTGAATAATGTAATTTTTCGCATCCGGAGCGGGGCTTGTTATAAGTATATGTTAAGCCCAAGTTAAGGCGATTAAACACTATTTATGCAAAAATATCAGCAATTCTGCCCGGAATCTGTTGATTTACGCATATTTATATGATAATATACTATCGATTAAGTCTTATTGATATAACGAGTTAGAAAAACGAAAAACAACTAAAACTGAAAAGGGAGTGATGTCGAGTTGAGCAGACTGGATATTAAAACTGCTAACAGGGCTCAGACGGTTGTAGACCGTCTCTACAAGGACATGGAGCGCCGAATCGCCTCCAGCCCACCGGGCTTGTGCCCGATTGATATGTCGCTTACGTTTTTGCAGCTTTGCCACGCGCAGTCATGCGGCAAATGCGTGCCCTGCCGAGTTGGCCTGGGCCAGCTTGCCACCCTTATGGGCATGATACTGGACGGCCGCGGCACTATGATGACGATCGACACCATTGAAAAAACGGCGCGCGCGATTGTCGCCTCTGCGGACTGCGCGATAGGCCGCGACGCGGCTCAGCTTGTTTTAAGCGGGTTTGAGGGCTTCCGCGATGACTATGTTAACCACGTAAAGCATCATAGATGCCTTGCGCTTCTGCAGAACCCCGTTCCGTGCGTTTCGCTCTGCCCCGCGGGGGTGGACGTGCCGGGCTATGTTGCGCTTGTGCGCGAGGGCCGCTATGCGGACGCGGTTCGCCTTATCCGCAAGGACAATCCCATGCCCACCGCCTGCGCCTATATTTGCGAGCATCCGTGCGAGGCGCGCTGCCGCAGAAACATGGTGGACGCTCCCATAAACATACGCGGACTGAAACGCTTTGCCGTGGATAACGCGGGCGACGTGCCGAATCCCCCCTGCGAGCCTTCAACGGGCAAAAAGGTGGCCGTAATAGGCGGCGGTCCGAGCGGCCTTTCCTGCGCGTACTATCTGCGCCTTATGGGGCACGGCGTAACCATTTTTGAAGAAAAGAAGCAGCTTGGCGGCATGCTGCGCTACGGCATACCAAGCTACCGTTTCCCGCGGGAGAAGCTGGACGCGGAGATAGCCTCCATTCTTTCAACGGGTATAGACGTTCATACCGGCGTAACGGTTGGGCGGGACATATCGTTTGAGCAGCTGCATAAGGAATACGACTGCCTGTATGTGGCCATTGGCGCGCATACGGACAAAAAGACCGGCATACCGGGCGAGGACAGCAAAAACGTTGTATCCGCCGTGGAGATGCTGCGCGCGATTGGCGACGATATAATGCCGGACTTTGCCGGAAAGAAGGTTGTTGTAATAGGCGGGGGCAATGTAGCCATGGACGTTACAAGAAGCTCCGTACGCCTTGGGGCGGAAAGCGTAACCTGCGTTTACCGCCGCCGCATAGACGACATGACGGCCCTTCCCGACGAAGTGCAGGGAGCCATAGCCGAGGGCGCCGAAATACGCGAGCTTTGCGCGCCCGTACGCATTGAGGCCAACGAAAACAACGAGGCCGCCGCGCTTTGGGTACAGCCGCAGATAATAGGATTTATGGACAAGGCCGGCCGACCCTCTCCCGAAAAGGCGGATCTGCCCGAAGAAAGAATCCCTGCGGACATTATAGTTGTTGCAATAGGCCAGGGCGTTGAGATAGCGGGCTTTGAGCAGACCGGCATACCCATAAGAAGGGGCACGTTCATGGCGGAAAGCTCCAGCCAGATAGACAACATGGAAAACGTTTTCGCCGGCGGAGACTGCGTAACCGGACCCGCCACCGCAATACGCGCTATAGCCGCGGGCAAGGTTGCCGCCGCGAACATAGACGAGCAGCTCGGCTACCATCACGAAATCCGCACGGACGTGGAAATTCCCGCGCCGCATCTGGATATATGCCCGCCGCACGGGCGCATAAACACAAAGGAACGCGAGGCAGGCGAGCGCAAATGCGACTTTGAGGACATTGAATGCGGCTTAACGCGCGAGGAAGCCTGCGCCGAAAGCTCCCGCTGCCTGCGCTGCGACCACTTTGGCTACGGCATTTTCAAAGGAGGGCGTATCGAAAAATGGTAACACTGGTTATAGACAACAAAACCGTTTGCGTACCCGAGGGAACCAGCATACTGGACGCCGCGCGCACGGTTAATATTGAAATTCCTACGCTCTGCTACCTTAAAGATATTAACGAGATAGCCGCCTGCAGAATATGCATGGTTGAGGTTGAGGGGCAAAACGCGCTCGTTCCCGCGTGCGACAACAAGGTTAGCGAGGGCATGGTTGTTCATACCAATTCCCAAAAGGCACGCATGACCCGCCGCGTGAATCTGCAGCTGCTGCTCAGTCAGCACGATGTAAACTGCGTTAAATGCACCCGCAGCGGCAATTGCAAGCTGCAAAAGCTGGCCAACGACCATAACCTTTTAGGCGCGCCTTATCAAAAGGATTTAAAGCCCGAAACGGTTGACTATTCCGCGCCCATACTGCGCTTTGAAAACCGCTGCGTAAAATGCATGCGCTGCGTGCAGGTTTGCGACAAAATACAGGGCGTGCATATTTGGGACCTTGTCGGCACAGGCTCCCGCACAACCGTAGGCCCGTCAAGCGCGGTTAAGCTTTCTTCCACGCTTTGCACATACTGCGGCCAGTGCATAACGCATTGCCCCGTCGGCGCCCTTGAGGAGCGCGACGATACGGACAGGGTATATCAGGTGCTTTCCGATCCGGAGCTTACAACGGTTGTTCAGGTTGCTCCCGCCGTGCGCGCGGCATGGATGGAGTATTTCAACCTTACGCCCGAGCAGGCGACCCCCGGCATCATGGCATCCGCTCTGCGCCAGCTTGGATTTGATTATGTATTCGATACCAATTTCAGCGCGGACCTTACCATAATGGAAGAGGGTACGGAGTTCATAAAGCGCTTTACGCACAGGGATTCGTTTACATGGCCCATGTTCACTTCATGCTGCCCCGGCTGGGTACGCTTTGTAAAGGGTCAGTTCCCGCAGTTCGCCAAAAATCTTTCAACGGCAAAATCCCCGCAGCAGATGTTCGGCGCGGTTACAAAGAGCTATTTTGCCCAGAAGATAGGCGTTGATCCCAAGAATATTCGCGTAATATCCGTTATGCCCTGCACATCAAAGAAGGCGGAGGCGGCGCTGCCCACAATGCGTGACGCGTGCGGCGATCCGGACGTGGACATTGTAATCACAACGCGCGAGTTTGTGCGCATGCTGCGCTGCTCCATGATAGACCCCGCAAACCTTGAGGAAAGCGGGTTTGACAGCCCTCTCGGCTCCGGCACGGGCGCGGCCGTTGTGTTCGGCGCTACGGGCGGCGTTATGGACGCGGCGCTTAGAAGCGCGTACTACCTTGTTACCGGCAAGAATCCCGACCCGGACGCCTTTACCGCAGTGCGCGGCATGAAGGGCTGGAAGGAAGCATCGTTTGCCATACCCGGCGCGGGCACGGTCCGCACGGCTGTTGTAAGCGGCCTCGGCAACACAAGAAAGCTTCTTGAGGCGCTTGAATCGGGCAGCGTGCAGTACGATTTTGTTGAAATAATGGCCTGCCCCGGCGGCTGCGCGGGCGGCGGCGGTCAGCCGATACACGACGGCAAGGAATACGCCGAGCAGCGCGGAAACGTGCTCTGGGGCCTTGACCACAATATGCCCCTGCGCTTCTCCCACGAGAACCCGGACATAAAGGCGCTTTACGCCGAATACCTCGGCAAGCCCCTCTCCGAGCGCTCCCACCACCTGCTGCATACCGATAT
>CAZRHS010000088.1:0-4204 GCA_964600045.1 uncultured Clostridium sp. | reverse complement strand
GCAAAATAAAACAAATGCTTGGCATCAGGGGAACTAGCATGACCTACGGCTTTTTTACCGTTGCGACGGGGGATGAGCAATACTACAAAATGGCGGCGAATCTGCTGCGCACATACAGGCACTTCAGCGCAGAGCCGGTGCCGTTTGCGATACTTGCGGAGCGGGAAAACGAATACACCGCTCTGTTCGACTGCGTGCGCATAATGCCGCACGCGCGGCGCAGCTACCTTGACAAGCTGGAGCTATATGACCTGCTGCCGTACGACGTGAATATTTTTATAGATGCGGACTGCCTTGCATACGGCGACCTGAACAGGCTTTTTACCCTGTTTGAATCGGCGGACGATTTCAGCTGCTTCGGCCGCGTTCTTCCGCTTAACGATAAAACGGGCTGGTTTGAATACGATAACCTGACCGATGAACTGAAGAAAAGCATAAGCTACGTTGTGGGTCTTCACGGCGGCATTTATTATATTCGCAAAACCGAAAAGGCGAAGGCCGTATTTGACCGCGCGAAGGAGTTTAGCGAAAACTACTCCGACTATGGGTTCAAGGGCAAGTTCGCCACGCCCGGCGATGAGCCGCTTATAGCCCTTTCAATGGCCGCAAACGGATTAAAACCTATTCCGCATGACCTGCGAGGCATACTCTGCTACTGGGAACACCTTGGCCAGATGAAGCTGAGCGTTGCCGACGGTACCGCGCTTGCAAAGGACATAAACCTTAAAACCGATCTTCTGCATTGGGGAACAAGATACACCCGCACCCCGCTTTACCGTAAGCAGATTGCCGACCTTGACTGCATAGAACGCGGCGGCGGTATCGGCCTTGCGCTGAACCGGGTCAAATACTCTTTGCAAAGCGGCTTTGAGGGAGCAAAGCATTTCTTCTTCCGCTGCGTGAATAAACTTAAACGAATGACTGGTATAAAGTGAAACTGACTAAAACTTTGCGCAAAATATTTGCCCTGCTGCTTATTCTCCTCACCGCCTTTGGGGTATCGGTACTTGTCAGCGCGGAGTGCTTGATTGACGTGCACTACACCGTTGCGGTGGAGGGGCTTACTAACGGCGTGCGCGCGGCGGTAATATCGGATTTGCACGGCAGGGAGCTTGGCAAGGACAACGTTCGCCTTATAGCGAAAACGGCGGAGCAGTTTCCGGACGTTATATTTCTTGACGGTGATCTGATAGACCGCAATTCGGGCGAGGAGGACGTGCGAGAGCTTGAGCGGCTTATACAAAGCCTTTGCGAAATCGCACCGGTGTTTTTCTCATTAGGCAACCACGAGCAGGCGTATATGCGAAATGACGATACTCTGCTTGAGCGGATCGAGGCCGCGGGCGCAACGGTTGTGAACGACAGCTTTGTTGATGTGTCAATAGCGGATCAGACGCTGCGCATAGGCGGAACGCTTGGCTACGGGTTTTACTTTGGCCGCAGCGAAGAGGAGTTTACCACGTCCGCGGAGTATGTTTTTCTAAAGGAATTTGAAAATACGGATTTTCCCACAATCTGCCTTGCGCACCGGCCGGATACGTTTATATTCAACGGCGCCTACGATATGTGGGATATAGATGTTGTTGTAAGCGGCCATACCCACGGCGGTCTTGTGCGGCTGCCGTTCGTGGGCGGGCTTTATGCCCCGATGCAGGGCTTCTTCCCGGAATACGACCGGGGGTATTTTCAACTTGGCGACAATATGCAAATGATAATCTCATCGGGCCTTGCCGGGCACGGCGTACTTCCGCGCGTAAACAACCTGCCGGAGATAGTCGTGGTCGACCTTGTACCGAAGGGGTAAGGAGAAAGAATGAAAAACAAAAAATTAAAAGTTTTGCTTGCTTGTGATTATTTAGGCCCCAATCCGGGAAATTTTATACCGTCAATACTTGAACTTGAAAATTATATACACCTTCACGGGGGGGCAACCGTATACGCATTTTCAGATAAGTGCAGGGAATTCGGCTGGTGCAAGGAAATGGCCGCGGCGGGAAAGAAGATATATTTCTATGGAAGCAAGGCGCTTCGCTACGGCGTACGTTTTTTGAACGACATTATCAAAAAGGAAAATGTAAATGTAATTCATACGCACTTTGAACCGTTTGACAAGCCTACGCTTCTGATAAAGTTAATGCATCCGAGCGTTAAGATCGTTTGGCATCTCCATGATGATTTTACGTTGGGGATCGTTCAGAAACCTACGCTTTTGCAACGCGTAAAGATGTTTGCGAGGGATCATTTGGTTGATACAATAGCCGTATCGCCGCACATCAAAACAAAGAACGGCTATGTGCTTATTAATCACTTGGCAACGAAATATCTGCCGAGCGGAACAAAATTTGATATTGATAGGCATGAGCTGCGCAAGAATCTAGGAATTGCAGAAAACGATTTTGCTATATTCTTCTTTGGTTGGGATAAGATAAGAAAAGGCTTAGATATAGCCTGCGAAATGTTGTCATTTCTGACCGAGGAGGAGCGCAATCACTGCAAACTGTGTATTCAGGTTACGAAAAATGAGAAGAATGAGGAATTTGTAAGAGAGTATTGTGCGTATCCCGAAAAAATAATATGGATGAAGAGCACGCCGGACGTGTACAATTACCATATGGCGGCGGATGTTATGCTGTCTGCCGCTCGTTCCGAAACATTCGCATATACGATAATGGAGGCACTTGCCGTTGGTACAGCAGTTGTTTCAAGCGATATTCCGGGAGTACAATGGAGCAAGGAATACAGCAATATATGGTATTTCGAGAGCGGAAACGCGAAAGCGTGCGCAAACGCAATTGAAAAATGTATGAGTGAATTCAATGAGGACTGTGCTGTTGAAACTGCGCAAAAGATCAGAGAATCGTTGCCGATTTCCGAATGGTGCAGACAAATTTATGAGATTTATACTAAGGACTAAAAATAGGGACAAATAGGAAAGATAAATGACCAACCAATTCCCCGCCATAGTTCGCGGCTTTGTGCAGGGCACGCGGCCGCAGGCGGACGGACAATGGAATACGATGGAGCTTTTTCAAACGGCGGCGGCGCAGAATCTGCTGCTTGTTTTGGCGTATGAAAACAAGCTTTGGAAGCTGTTTGATGATGAAGCCGCGTCAAAAAAGCTGGAGAGCCTGCTTTATAATTCCGTAGCCGGCAACCTGAATCGGTGCGTGGACTTTGAGTCCCTCTCAAAAAAGCTTACCGAGCAGGGCATAGCGCACATGCCCGTTAAGGGCTATTACCTAAGACAGCTCTATGCCGTGCCGGAGCTGCGCACATTTGGCGATATAGATATTCTTATTCACCCGGAGGACAGACGAAAAACGCACGAGCTTATGCTGACCCTGGGCTACACGGTAAAGCAGGATTGGGAACCGAGCTACGCCTATGTGAAGAATAATGAGTATTACGAAATCCATACAAATCTTATGGACGGCAACCTGGACGGGCGCGCGGATTTGCAGGCATATTTCGATAAGGCCTGGCTGCACGCGGAAGCCGACAACGGCGAAAGATACAGACCCGGACTTAATTTTCACTTTATATATATCGTGTGCCATCTGGCAAAGCATCTTTACGGCGGCGGCGCCGGGCTTAGAATGTATCTTGACGTTGCGCTTTATGTAAAACGGTATGATGCCGAGCTTAATTGGGCAGAAATAGAAAACGAGTTCGCGGGCCTTGGCCTTAGTGACTTTTTTCATACCGTTATGAATGCCTGTAAAAGCTGGTTTTCGGTTGAAACCGTATGCCCCTTGCCCGAGCCTGATGCGGATGCGCTGGACAGCTTGCTTGAGTATACGCTTGATTCGGATCTGTTCGGCCATTTGCGCGATCATTCGGTTGTGAACATACGCAATGCAGACGGCGGCAAAAAGTCAAAGACAAAGCTTATGCTGAATATGCTCTTCCCTTCAGCCGAAAGCATAGAAAGTCGCTATACATTCCTGCAGGGAAGGCATTGGCTGCTGCCCGCGGCGTGGGTCGCCCGCCTTTTCGCTAACGTTCGCCTTATACCAAAGCGTATTCGTAACCTTCGCGGCGTGAAGAATGCCGATGCCGGGGAAGTGGATTCCTACGACGCCTTTATGAAAAAGCTTGGGCTGTGAGCAAGACATACGAAAATATTTCCGGCTGTAATCACAAAGTACATGGGGCACTGCGTAAGCGGTGCCCCAAATTTTTTCTTTGAAAAAAGGCCGAGAAA
>CAZRHS010000087.1:0-4310 GCA_964600045.1 uncultured Clostridium sp. | reverse complement strand
AAATTAAATATATGGACATAGGAAAAGCCGGCGCGAGCCGGCTTTTTTGGTGTTAGCGTCTTATTCAGTTTCCCTTGCCCAGGGCGGAGGATACGTCTTTTCCGAAGCCTTTTTGCGGCTGATAGGCCTGGCCCTTGTTATCCCTGAATGCCAATACGACCATTTCGATGTCGTTATTGCTTATCGGTCCGTGATGGTCGCACATAACCAGGTTGTAGCAGTTCGCGTATGTTGCGTAGCAGTCAAGCTCAGGGTAGCTTCCCGCTTTCACCCCGTTCTGGCCCCTTTCCTCCTCGGCGTAAAGGTCGCTCAATCCCAGCGCGTGTCCGAACTCATGCTTGGCTGCGTGCTTTATCTCCTCGTATTCGTCAAATCTGCCGCTTTTACTCATAATATAAATGTATTTGTTGCTTTTTACGGACCATTTGGTAAAAGACGACATCATGGAACGATTATTTGCCAGGTCTTCATAAAGATTTTCTCTATTCTCTTCGCTTGCCAGCTTGCTTCCGGTCCGCATAACGGACTTGGTACCGCTCGTTACGGGCATAACGGAAACGCAATTAAACAATTTCGTGTTATCATTTGTAATATTAACGCGAACCGACAGTTTCTGCCCGCCAAACACAGTGTATTCACCCTGCCAGGCAAGTATGCCGTCGATTACCGCTTTTTCAAACTTCTTATGGCTTTTAATCTCATCGTCATTGAGATAAGAAAAAGATACGACGGGGCTTAACGTCAATCTGCTTCCCCAGAAACCGCTCTCAAGCACAGCCTTAATGGGCAGGGAAGCGCCCGACCGATCGATCTTAATCGGTTTTCCGTCAAAGTCAACCAGCGGCCCGCAATCACTATCATTCGCGGGAAGTGACTTTATGTACTTTTGATAGCGCTTTTCGCAATAGATGTCCAAAAAAGTCCGCGCCCGGGAATAGCCGCTGTTTGCCAATATCTGAATTTTATACAGGGCGGCACCCTCCTGATCCGGATCGGGAGTGCCTACAAACTGTCTCATGCCTTTAAGAACCAAACAATATGAAATGAATTTTACCTCGGGCTCATCCTTGAACGGGCCTTCCAGAAGTTTAATGCCGTAAACGCCTGTCTGACGGTTTTCCGCGCGATAATAGCTTAGTGCGCTTATCATTTTCTGTCTGGTGCAATCGCTCGGCATCCCCTGCGGATCGTCTTCCAAGCAGGTAATGCTTTTCACGGATTTGTATTTCAGGAAAATTTCCTTGGCGCACGGCGGAATCACCACGTTTTTCAAAGCTTTGCAGCCATCAAAAGCACGCGAGCCTATCGTCACGCCGCGGTTTAAGATGGTAAGGCTGCTCAATTTTCCGCATCCGCAAAACGCTTCGTCGCCTACATAGGCCACGCTTTCGGGAATTTTCACTTCCGTTAGGCTGCCGCACCCCGAAAAAGCCCAGCTGTTGATGGCGGCAACGCTGCCGGGAACGGTTACGCCCGATAGGTTTTTGCATCCGAAGAACGCCAGCGCGCCGATTGATGTTACGGTATTTGGAACGGCAACGCTTTTCAGGTTTTCGCAGCCGAAAAATGCCCCCGTGCCGATAGTGATTACGCCCTTGGGTATGGCAACGCTCAAAAGGGTATCGCAGCAGAAGAAAGCATATTCGCCTATATGATCAACATTGTACGGTATCGATATGTTTTCGCCATTGCCGATGTATTTTTCAAGCACGCCGTCTTTAATAACAAAGTCGGTAACGTAGCTGTGCATCTCCGGCCGAATTTTGAAAATTCTTTCGGCGTATTCGTATATCTTTTCATAGCCGATTATTTGCTGCGTCATTATTGCAATATAGCTACAATTGTTATACCAGTTTATGAATACCTTTTTGTTCAGCGCTTTGCTGCCGCCTCCTATATACAGGCATTTTTCTTCCTTTTGAGTAAGCTCTTTTGTTCTTGAAAAACACTCTCCGCCGCTTTTGAAAGCATCAAGCCGGCTCTCCCACCTGTTTTCTTTTGTTTGCACATAAACGGATGTTACCGGCGAAAGATCCGTCTCCGCCATATAGTCCGCGCTCGGGATGATTTCACTCCAGCTATACAGCAACTCGTCCGAAGGATATATCATGTATTCGTACCAGCCGTTGTTTCTGCAGGTGCGTGTTATTTTTGATATTTCGCCATGGTCGTTATATTTAACGCTCTCTATCGATGGGTAAGCATTAAGCGCCGAATTAAGCCCTGCGGGGATCTCAACGCTCTTTAGCCTTTCGCATCCATCAAACACGCCCTTCCCTATGCTCGTAACTTCTCTCGATATTGTTACGCTTTTCAGGTTTTTGAAGTTCGCAAAAAACCCGTCGCTTATTCTTGTTGCCTCGCTCGGTATATCAAAGCTTTCCATTTCGCTTAATTCGGGGCATAATTTTAATTCCCCGTTTTCGTCTTTTATAAAATAGCTTTTCTGCCAGCGAATTTCCCCATCAACAATTTCATATGGCGACTTATCATCTTCTAAAATGTCCTCTTCTTCCATACTGTTACAGAGTACTTCGAAGCATCCGGATTCCCACGGTTTATACATTTGTATATTCCTCCTGATTATAACTGTATAATTGCTTTAGTTTTATGCTTTTATGTTTGTGCCTTTACTCTCGGCGGGGGCTTTGTTCTTATCGTTAATTATATAATAACACATATAATAGGGTATATTACAATACTTTCCCCCATCCCGCACAATTCTTGCACAATCGGCAGGTTTTGCTGCACAATCCGCACGCCCCTATTCCCCCAAAAACAAAAAAAGCGGGAAGGCGCGAAACCTTCCCTTAATGCTTAATGTTCAATTCTTAATATTCGGTTTTTAATCCGTATCCTATATTCTCAAATCCTTGCCCTTTAATGTGAGCGCGGCGTATTCGCGGGAGGCGAACAGGCGGGAGAATATGCGCTCGCCGTACTGGGTGAAAAGCTCGTTTTTGGATAGGTTGGTGGCGATAATGGTGGCCTTGCCGGCGAACTGGCGCTCGTTTATGGCGGCGAAAAGCGTTTCTATTGTAACGCCGGGTATCATGGGCTCGGTGCCCAGGTCGTCTATCATAAGAAGCTCCACGTCCGTAAGGTCCGGCCCCTGCTCGCGCTGGCGTACGGAGCGCAGCGCCGCGTCTATAAGGTTATATGCCGTGTACTTTTTAACGGTTCTGCCCTGCTTTATGGCCTCCCTGCCTATGCTGTCCATAAGAAACGTTTTGCCAAGGCCGGTTTCGCCCATAAGAAGAAGCCCCCTCGCCCCGCCAATCTCAAGCGTTTGGGCGTATTGGGCGCATATCTCGGCCGCGCGGCGGGTGCGCTTAAGCTGCTCCGGATCCTTAAAAAGGCTTTCGTCAAAGCGGTCAAACCCCGCCTTTTCGCTTATGCCGCTGGATGAATATTGCCTGCCCGCAAGCTTTAATCTGGCGCAGGGGCAAAGCTCGCCGCCGGGAAGATAGCCAGTATCGCCGCATTTTTCGCAGGAATAGCGCGGAAGAAGGCTTTTCGCGTCAATGCCGTTTTCGCTTAAAAGAGCGTCCCTTTTGGCATAAAGCTCGCTCAGCCTATCTGCCGTTTCGCGGCGCACGGCCTCCCGGTCGGTCGCGGAAACAAGCCTCGGGCCCATTTCAAACGAAACCCTTTTAAGCTCGTCCTCTATCCGCCTAAGCTCGGGCACGGCGGCGTACGCCTCCTCGCGCCTTTGCCTTGCCTGCTCCTCCGCCCGCTCGCGGCTGGCATCGTATTGCTTTTTTATGTCCTGCGGCAGCATTTGCTTCTCCTTTTCGGGGAAAATTGGAATTATTCTTAATTATAATCCGCTTTCGCCGCCGGGGCAAGGTGGGTTTTAGTCCCCCTCTCCCTTGCCGGAGGAGTCCTTTGCCTTTTCAAGCGTGTTTTTAAGCTTCTCCGGCACGGGAAGTCCCAGCCGCGCCGCGTTTTCGAGTATGCTTATGGCCTCGTTCGCGGTATAAAAAAGTATTACCGCCGCGCGCACGGCGCCGTTTGCCGCGGGAATAACCCTGTCCGCAATGCCCGCAACCGCCACAAGCGCGAATATGAGCGCCTTTTTCAAAAGCCCCTTAAAGCCAACGGAGCTTGAAAGCTTCCTTTCCGCCGCCGCGCAGGCAACGCCGGTGATGTAGTCCATTATAACGAGCGCGGTCAGCGCCGCGATAAGCGCGTCCCACGGCCCGAAAAGATATGCCGCCGCTCCGCCCGCCGCGGCAAAAGCGGCCTTGATGATGGTAGTAAATTTGTCGTTCATGTTGATCCTTTCTTGATGGTTTATTTTTGTAAAA
>CAZRHS010000086.1:0-4448 GCA_964600045.1 uncultured Clostridium sp. | reverse complement strand
GGTATTTAGATTTGTTTCAAATAAAGTGAAAATGATTTTTGTGCAATTTGCACAATTTTACTTATTTGCCCGAATTGGGATATTTTGATGATTGTTAACGGTATATCGATATTGTTATATCGTTATTCTTTTATCGTATTTTATTTATCGATATAAGTGTATTATAATGGCAGTATCAAAGATGACTCATCTTAAGTCAAGAAAGGAATTTAATTATGGCACGTTTTACTCTACCCCGTGATCTTTACCATGGCAAAGGTGCACTTGAGGCTCTGAAAACATTTGAGGGCAAGCGCGCAATGATTTGCGTAGGCGGCGGAAGCATGAAGAAATTCGGCTTCCTCGACAGAGCAGTTTCCTACCTGAAAGAAGCCGGCATGGAAGTTGAGCTTTTTGAGGGTATTGAGCCCGATCCCTCCGTTGAAACAGTTATGCGCGGCGCGGATGCCATGCTTAAATTCCAGCCTGACTGGATTATAGCCATGGGCGGCGGTTCACCGATAGACGCGGCAAAGGCCATGTGGATTAAATATGAGTACCCCGAGGTAACATTCGAAGATATGTGCAAGGTATTTGGCCTGCCCAAGCTGCGCCAGAAAGCCCATTTCTGCGCCATCTCCTCCACCTCCGGCACCGCGACCGAGGTTACCGCGTTCTCCATAATCACCGACTATTCAAAGGGCATTAAGTACCCGATAGCGGACTTTGAAATTACCCCAGACGTGGCAATAGTTGACCCGGACCTTGCGGAGACGATGCCCAAGAAGCTTGTCGCGCACACCGGCATGGACGCTATAACCCACGCTATCGAGGCCTATGTTTCCACCGCGCATTGTGACTACACCGATCCGCTCGCAATATTCGCCATAAAGATGATTCAATCCGACCTGGTCGATTCCTATAATGGCGACATGGCAAAGCGCGACACGATGCATAACGCCCAGTGCCTTGCGGGTATGGCATTCTCCAACGCCCTTCTCGGCATAGTTCACTCCATGGCCCATAAGACCGGCGCCGCGTTTGCCGACTACGGCGCGCATATTATACACGGCGCGGCCAACGCAATGTACCTGCCCAAGGTTATAGCCTTTAACGCGAAGAACGAGGAAGCCAGGAAGCGCTACGGCGTGATTGCTGACTACATGGGCCTTGGCGGCAACTGCGACTGCGAAAAGGTTGAGCTGCTTATCAAATACCTGCGCGGCATGAACGACGCGCTTAATATCCCCCACTGCATAAAGAACTACGGCCCGGACAGCTACCCCACCGAGCAGGGCTTCGTTCCCGAGAACGTATTCCTTGAAAGGCTGCCCGAGATAGCCAAGAACGCAATAGGCGACGCTTGCACCGGCTCCAATCCCCGCATTCCCACCCAGGAAGAGATGGAAAAGCTGCTTAAGTGCTGCTACTATGATACCGAGGTTGACTTCTAATCCATATCTCTCTACGCACGGCCCCTCCCACACCCGGGAGGGGCTTTGCATCTATAAAAATCGATTGCTGTCGATGCATACATATACAGACTTACTTTTAAGTTAATAGCCTATAACTCTTGATTTTATCAATTGACTGCGTTATCATTATTATTAGTATTTATGGCTTCCGCGCGGATATTTTCACTTCTGCGCATAACAAAATAAGGAGAAAAGGGACATGTATCAGATTGTTAACAAGCAAAACCTGAACCCAACGGTTACTCTTATGGACATTAAAGCTCCATTTGTAGCGGCCAAGGCTGAGGCGGGCCAGTTTATAATACTGCGCGTTGATGCCGACGGAGAACGTATACCGCTTACTGTTGCCGGTTATGATCGGCAGAACGGTACCGTAAGGATTATATTCCAGATAGTCGGTGCCACCACCGAAAAGCTGAACCACCTTAACGCCGGCGACAGCATTCATGACTTTGTAGGTCCTCTGGGCACCGCGACAAAGCTTGACGGCCTTAAGAAGGTTTGCATAGTGGGCGGCGGCGTTGGCTGCGCCATAGCTCTTCCCATAGCTCAGAAGCTTCACGAGATGGGCTGCAACGTTACAAGCATTATAGGCTTCCGCTCCAAGGATATAGTTATTCTGGAGGATGACTTCCGTGCCGCTTCCGACAGGATGTTCCTTATGACCGACGATGGTTCATACGGCCGCCACGGCAACGTTTGCGTGCCGCTTAACGAAATGTTCGCGGATGGCGAAAAGTTTGACGAAGTAATAGCCATCGGTCCCTTGATAATGATGAAATTCGTCGTTAAGGCCACCCAGCCCACCGGCATCCCCTGCACGATATCCATGAACCCCATCATGGTAGACGGTACCGGCATGTGCGGCGGCTGCCGCCTTACGCTGCACCGCAACGGCGAGAACATAACCAAGTTCGCCTGCGTTGACGGCCCCGACTTCAACGGCTACGAAGTGGACTTTGATGAGGCCATGTCCCGCGGAACTACCTACAAGGAGTTTGAGCGCGCGGCGCATGAGCGTGTATGCAATCTCTTTAAGCAGGAGGTAAAATAATATGCCTAACATGAACCCCAAGAAAAACCCGATGCCCTCCCAGGAGCCGGACGTTCGCAACCACAATTTTCAGGAAGTTGCACTTGGCTACACCGAGGCGATAGCGCTTGACGAAGCGGAGCGCTGCCTTAACTGCAAGAACATGCCCTGCGTTAACGGCTGCCCCGTAAACATACACATTCCCGAATTCATAGCGAAGATTCGCGAAATGGACTTTGAGGGTGCCTATCAGGTAATTTCCCGCGATTCCAGCCTGCCCGCGGTTTGCGGCCGCGTTTGCCCGCAGGAAACCCAGTGCGAATCCAAGTGCGTTCGCGGCATAAAGGGCGAGCCTGTCGGCATTGGCCGCCTGGAGCGCTTTGTGGCGGACTGGCACAACGCCCATTCCACCGTTCCCAGCGATATACCCGCTTCCAACGGCCACAAGGTTGCCATAGTAGGCAGCGGCCCTTCCGGCCTTACCTGCGCGGGCGATCTGGCTCGCAAGGGCTATAAGGTAACCGTATTCGAGGCCCTGCATACCGCAGGCGGCGTGCTTGTATACGGCATTCCCGAATTCCGTCTTCCCAAGGCGATAGTGCAGAAGGAAATAGACAACCTGAGCGCGCTTGGCGTAGACGTGGAAACCAACATGGTAATAGGCAAGACCCTGACCATAGACGAGCTGTTTGAAATGGGTTACGAGGCCGTGTTTATAGGCTCCGGCGCAGGTCTGCCCATGTTCATGAACATACCCGGCGAGAACCTGAAGGGCGTATATTCCGCCAACGAGTTCCTTACCCGTATCAACCTGATGAAGGCCTATCGCGAAGGCAGCGACACCCCCATTATGCACGGCAAGCACGTTGCGGTAGTGGGCGGCGGCAACGTGGCAATGGATGCCGCGCGCTGCGCGAGAAGGCTTGGCGCCGAGGTAAAGATTGTTTATCGCCGCAGTGAGAGCGAGCTGCCCGCCAGACGCGAGGAAGTTGAGCACGCCAAGGAAGAGGGCATTGAATTCTGCCTGCTGACCAGTCCCCTTTCAATCAAGGGCGATGATAAGTTCTGCGTATGCGCCATGAACTGCCAGAAGATGGAACTGGGCGAACCCGACGCATCCGGCCGTCGCCGTCCGATACCCGTAGAGGGCAGCGAATACGACATAGACGTGGACTGCGTTATAATGGCCCTGGGTACCTCCCCCAACCCGCTCATCAAGTCCACCACCAAGGGACTTGAGGTTAACCGCAAGGGCGGCATAATCGTTGAGGAAGCTACCGGCAAGACCAGCCGCGACGCCGTGTATGCCGGCGGTGACGCCGTAACCGGTGCCGCTACCGTTATTTCCGCCATGGGCGCCGGCAAGACCGCCGCAAAGGCAATAGACGAGGATCTGGCCAACAAATAAAGCTTAGTACGCATCAAGCCCGCCATTAGGCGGGCTTGAGTTTGTTTTGGGCTTATTTAGCGCAGTTGATAGGCATATTTCTCAATTTTTTGCGTTTAAGGCAATAGCTCTTTAATTTCTGTTAATATGCGTTCATATTGTGCGATCCTTGCTTGCAGAACAGCTACATTTTCAGGGTCTGATGTTTCGCCGTCACGCTTACATAGCACAAGCTCGCCCCGTACAATCTTTTTGCATAGTTGGCTTATATTGTCGCAATCGTATTGCACACAAAGTTGCTCTATCTCTATGCCTTCCGATGATGTTAAAACAATAGTTTTTTGCCATTTATATTTTGCGGTATTTACCCAATTTTTGTGCGGGGTTTCCACTACCTATCACACCTTCACAAGCTGTTTGTGTAGGTATTGTACCCCGCTACACCGTCATTTGCAAGCAACGGAGTCCTGTCATTTTAATTTCAAACCTTCCCTGCGCTATTTCTAATAGTTCATTTCACGACTAAAAATTTATATTATTGTATCCTGATGCAAATATATGTATAATCATTTAT
>CAZRHS010000085.1:0-4606 GCA_964600045.1 uncultured Clostridium sp. | reverse complement strand
ATTTAGCGGCTCGGGGACGCAGGGACGCAGGGGACGCAGATTTCTATTCTTAGGATAAATACATAATCAAAAAGCAGGCACGAAATTCGCACCTGCTTCAATCAACTTTTCAATTTTACCCGCTTGGGGTGAACCGAATTACATATTCTTCAGCTGCTCAAGCCTTGCTTCAAGCTTTTTCAGCATATCCTCGGCCGCGGCCAGCTTCTTGCGCTCCTCGGCTATAACCTTTTCGGGAGCCTTTGCGACAAAGCCCGCGTTATTCAGCTTGCCGCTGCTGCGCTCTATGTCCGCGCGAACCTTGGCGGCTTCCTTGTTTACGCGCTCGCGCTCCTTGTCGGCGTCTATAAGATCGCTTAAGGGGATGAACGCCTCGGCTGCCTGCGCAACCGCGGAAACGGCGTTTTCGGGAATGCCGGTCTTGTCCTGCTGAATGGTTACGTGCTCCGCGCCCGCCAGCTTCATTATGTAAGGAATGCTCGCTTCAAGCGTTTCCACCTTAGCGCCGTGGGTAACAAGCGTCATGCTCAGCTTGCGGCTCGGGGCAACGTTCATTTCCGCGCGGATGTTTCTTGTTGCGCGGATAAGGTCCATAACCTCTTCCATAGCTTCCGCTTCCTCGGGGAAGTCCCACTCGGCCTGCGCCTTGGGCCACGCGGAACGCATTATGGTTTCCTCGTGATTGGGCAGGTTAAGGTAAAGCTCCTCGGTTATGAACGGCATAAAGGGATGCAGCAGCTTAAGTGAATCGGTAAGCGCGCGGCAAAGAATTGCGCGAACGTTTGCCTTCTGCTCCTCGTCGGTGCCGTTCATGCGGGGCTTGGCAAGCTCTATGTACCAGTCGCAGAATTCAGTCCAGACGAAATCGTATATCTTCTGCGCCGCCAGGTTAAGGTCAAAGCCGTCCATGTTGGCGGTAATCTCGCGGATTATGGTGTTCAGCCTGTTCAGCAGCCACTTATCGGCTATGTCAAGCTTTGATATGTCTATCTCGCCAACCTCGGCATCGCCTATGTTCATAAGAACGAAGCGGGTGGCGTTGTAAAGCTTGTTGCAGAAGTTGCGCGCGGCCTCAACCTTCTTTGTGCCGAAACGCATATCGCCGCCGGCGCCGTTGCCGGTAACAAGGCTGAAGCGCAGGCTGTCCGCGCCGTACTGCTTTATTATCTCCAGCGGATCAACGCCGTTGCCGAGAGACTTGGACATCTTTCTGCCAAGCTCGTCCCTTACAAGGCCGTGAATGTAAACATGGGAGAAAGGCTTTTGGTGCATTACCTCCATGCCGAACACTATCATCCTGGCAACCCAGAAGAATATTATGTCGTAGCCGGTAACAAGGGTGTTGGTGGGGTAGAAATACTCAAGCTCCTTGGTATCGTTGGGCCAGCCGAGCGTGGAGAACGGCCACATGCCGCTGGAGAACCAGGTATCCAGCACGTCCTCGTCCTGATGCACGTGCCCGCCGCACTTGGGGCAGCACTTGGGTGCGGTTTCCGCAACCGTGGTTTCGCCGCACTCGTCGCAGTAATACGCGGGAATCCTGTGGCCCCACCAAAGCTGGCGGGAAATGCACCAGTCGCGTATGTTTTCCATCCAGTTATAGTAGGTTTTGTCAAAGCGCTCGGGCACAAACTTTATCTCGCCGCTCTTTACTATGTCTATTGCGGGCTTGGCAAGGGGCTTCATGCTCACGAACCACTGCTTGCTTACCAGCGGCTCAACCGTGCTGTGGCAGCGGTAGCAGGTGCCTACGTTATGGCCGTAAGGCTCAATTTTTACCAGGTTGCCCGCGGCCTCTATATCCTCCACCAGCTTCTTTCTGCATTCCATGGTGGTAAGGCCTTCGTACGCGCCGCCAAGCTCGTTTATGTGCCCATCGTCCGTGAATACGCGTATAACGGGCAGGTTGCACCTTACGCCAACCTCAAAGTCGTTCGGGTCGTGTGCCGGGGTAATCTTAACGGCGCCGGTACCGAATTCTTTTTCAACGTATTCGTCGGCAACAATGGGTATCTCGCGGCCAACAACGGGGATTACAACGGTTTTGCCAACTATGTCGGCATAGCGCTCGTCGTCCGGATGCACGGCTATGGCGGTATCGCCCAGTATCGTTTCGGGGCGGGTGGTGGCAACGGTTATGGAGTAGCTCTTGTCGGGCGCGTCGTAACGCACGTGCCAAAGGTGGCTCTGCTGCTCCTCGTATTCAACCTCCGCGTCGCTAAGCGCGGTTTTGCAGTGCGGGCACCAGTTTATAATCCTGTCCCCGCGATAAATAAGACCCTTGTTGTAAAGGTCAACAAAAACCTTGGTAACGGCCTTTGAGCAGCCCTCGTCCATCGTAAAGCGCTCGCGATCCCAGTCGCAGCTTGCGCCAAGCTTTCTAAGCTGCTTAACTATCCTTCCGCCGTATTCCTTTTTCCAGTCCCACGCGCGCTGCAAGAACGCCTCGCGGCCAATGTCGCGCTTGTCCAGGCCTTCCTTGGCCATCTGCTCTATAATCTTTACCTCGGTAGCTATGGAAGCGTGGTCGGTGCCGGGCAGCCAAAGCGTTTCATAGCCGGACATACGCTTGTAGCGAATGAGCGCATCCTGCAATGTTTCGTCTATGGCGTGGCCAATGTGCAGCTGACCGGTTATGTTCGGTGGCGGGATAACTATGCAATACGGCTCCTTGTCGGGGTTGGGCTCGGCATGAAAATAGCCGTTCTTTTCCCATTTTTCATACAGCCTGTCTTCCACGCCCTGATGGTCGTAGGATTTCGGCATTTCCTTCATGGTACTCTTTCCTCCTGAAAATAGTTTGTTTGGTTAAATTAAAAGGAGCTTCTGTCCCTGATTAAAGGACGGAAGCTCCGCGGTACCACCTTTATTGGGCAATAAATGCCCCGGCTCTTATGCGCCTTAACGCGGCGCGCACGTTCCGCTTACTGGTATTTCACCGGAAAAGCTCCAAAGCGACATTCCGCCAATCTTTGCAAGCGGCCCTTTCAGCCAGCGAGGCCGCATCTCTTTTGCAAAGGAACGAGGCGTACTCCTCTTCTTCTGCGCTAAGGTGTATTTTATGCGCCGCGCTTCCCTTTGTCAAGCCGAAAACGGCATATTTCGGCCAAATTGCGCATTTGCGTAAACCGGCGCGGCATGATAAAATGCTTTCACTGTTATCAAGTGAAAGGCGGCAGGGATATGAAGGCTTTACCGGGCGATTTTTTGCGCCGCATGCAAAATGAACTGAAGGACGATTACGAAGCCTTTTTGAAAAGCTACGAATGCGAAAGCGTACGCGGCCTAAGGGCAAATACCCTGAAGGGAAACGCGGACGACATAGCCGCGCTCTGCCCCATAAAGCTTGAAAGGGTTGAAAACACGCCCGACGGATTTCGCCTGAAGGAGGCCTGGGACGGCGTTGGCCTAAGCCCCGTGCACATGGCGGGACTTATTTATATGCAGGAGCCGAGCGCCATGCTTACCGTTGCCATAGCCGATATACATCCCGGCATGAGGGTACTTGATATGTGCGCAGCGCCCGGCGGCAAAACCGGAGCCGCGGCGGCAAGACTCTCTGGAGAAGGGCTTATGGTATCAAACGAAATCGTGCCGAGCCGCGCCAAAATACTCGAATCAACCGTTGAGCGCATGGGCATAGCGAACAGCGTTGTTATAAGCAAAAGACCGGACGAAATAGAAAAAGCCCTGCCCGGGTATTTTGACAGGGTAATAGTTGACGCGCCGTGCAGCGGAGAGGGTATGTTCAGAAAGGACGAACGCGCGATAGAGGAATGGAGCGCGGAGCACGTTTGCGCCTGCGCCAACAGGCAGCGGCTTATACTTGAAAGCAGCGCCAAATGCGTTGCCCCGGGCGGCATGCTTATTTATTCAACCTGCACGTTCTCACGCGACGAAAACGAGAATAATATAGAATGGTTTCTGAATACACATACGGACTTTGAGCTTATTGAGCAGCACAGGCTTTATCCCCATAAATTCGCCGGAGAGGGTCACTTTGCCGCGGCCTTAAGAAAAACCGGCGGGGAGCGGAAAAGCTGCGCCCCGCTTAAGCTTACCCCCTGCAAGGACAAGGCGTATGCCGAATTTATAAAGGATACGTTTGTCGTTCCCCCGCGCGGCACGGCCTGCTCAATGGGGGACGGAGTGAACATAATATCGTTTGAACTGCCCGAAGCTTTGAAGCCTATGCTTAGGCGCAGCGCGGGAGTTTACGCGGGGGAATTGCAAAAGGGCCGCTTTGTGCCGCACCACACGCTGGTTATGGCGGAGCACGGCGGCGAATATAAGCGCGTGCTTTCGCTTGACGAAAACGATGCCCGCCTTGCGGCATATATGCGCGGGGAGGAGATAGACTGCCCGGAGGATTGGCGCGGATACTGCGCCGTGGCGTACCGCAATCACCCGATAGGCTGGGGCAAGGCCGTTTCCGGCAGGCTGAAGAACCATCTTCCAAAGGGGCTTAGAACATGGTGAACGACATACGAAAATACAATAAAATAATGGTGATAGGCTGCCCGGGCGGCGGCAAAAGCACGTTCGCAAGGGCATTGGGCGAAATAACAAAGCTGCCGGTATATCATTTGGATATGCTTTTCTGGAA
>CAZRHS010000084.1:0-4675 GCA_964600045.1 uncultured Clostridium sp. | reverse complement strand
CCCCCACCTTTTCACCTCACCCCCACAGGTGGTATAATTTTAAGGTTGAACGAAAGGAAAGGCGGGCAAGGGTGAATGAGCGTTGATAAGAACGAGGCGGAGCTGCTGGAGCTGCTTGACAAGATGGGCATAAAATACCGCCGGTATGAGCACGCGGCGGCGCGCACCATGCAGGACTGCGAGGGCATAGGAGCGGACGTTGGGGCGGAGCATTTCAAAAACCTGTTTCTGACAAACCGCGCGGGCAATAAGTTCTATCTTTTGCTTATTTGCGCCGATAAGCCGTTCCGCACGGGGGATGTTTCAAAGCAGCTTAACTCATCCAGGTTGAGCTTTGCCAGCGACACTCAGCTTTTTGACAAGCTTGGGCTTATCGCGGGCAGCGTAACGCCCATGGCGCTGTACAGGGAATCCGCGCGGGACGTGGTAGTGGCGATAGATGAGGACATACTTAAAATGAACATGGTTTGCGTGCATCCGTGCGTAAGCTCGGCCTCGCTTGCGATAAGCTTAAGCGACCTTTTGGCGTTTATAAAGGCCATGGGCAACGAGGTGCGCACGGTAAGCGTTTGAACAGGCGAAAAACCTTGACAATATGGGAGAAATTACAGATAATGTAATGTGCTGTTGTATACGCGGCGGCACATGCTTTTGATTGATGAAAGGACAGGAACGGTAAATGGAAGAGCTTAAGCTTGCACCAAAGAACTTTATAGAGGAATTCATAGAGCAGGACATACAGGAGAAAGGGCTTTCCCATATACAAACCCGCTTTCCGCCGGAGCCTAACGGCTATCTGCACATAGGCCACGTTAAGGCGCTGTACATAGATTTTTCCATGGCGGAAAAATTCGGCGGCAAGTGCAACCTGCGCTTTGACGACACGAACCCCACAAAGGAAAAAGAGGAATTTGTGGACGCGATAGAGCAAGACATACACTGGCTTGGCTTTAACTGGGACAAGCTTTGCTACGGCAGCGATTATTTTGACGCGTGCTTTGATCTGGCGATAAAGCTTATCAAGAAGGGCGTAGCGTACGTGGACGACCTTTCTAAGGACGAGATGCGCGAATACCGCGGCACGCTCACCGAGCCCGGCAAGAATTCCCCCTATCGCGACAGGAGCGTTGAGGAGAACCTGGACCTGTTCTACCGCATGAGGGACGGCGAGTTTGAGGACGGCGCCCGCACCCTTCGCGCCAAGATAGACATGGCAAGCCCCAATATAAACATGCGCGACCCGGCCATATACAGGATTAAGCACGTTACCCATCACCACACGGGCGACAAATGGTGCATCTATCCCATGTATGATTTCGCGCACCCGATACAGGACGCCATAGAGGGCGTTACGCATTCGCTCTGCTCCCTTGAATACGAGGCGCACAGGCCGCTTTACAACTGGGTTGTTGAGCAGTGCGAATTTGAGCACAAGCCCAGGCAGATTGAGTTCGCAAGGCTTAATCTGACCAATACCATAATGAGCAAGCGCTATTTGAGGCGCCTTGTCGAGGAGCACTATGTTTCCGGCTGGGACGATCCCCGCATGCCGACCCTTTGCGCCCTGCGCCGCCGCGGCTACACGCCCGAGGCCATAAAGGATTTCCTTAACAGGATAGGCGTCGCGAAGGCGGACAGCGTGGTTGACAGCGCCATACTTGAGCACTGCTTAAGGGAGGACCTGAACGCCAAGGCGTACCGCATGTGCGCCGTTGTGGACCCGATAAAGCTTGTTATCGAAAACTGGCCCGAGGACAAGGAAGAACTGGTTGAGCTTGAGAACCTGCCCGGCAGCGAAACCGCCGGCGTAAGGCAGGTCGCGTTCGGCCGCGAGCTTTACATTGAGCGCGAGGACTTCTCCTACGATCCGCCCAAGAAGTATTTCCGCCTTAAGCCCGACGGCGAAGTTCGCCTGAAGGGTGCGTACATAGTAAAGTGCACCCGCTACGAAACCGACGAAAACGGCAACGTTACAACCGTTTACTGCACATACGATCCCGAAACCCGCAGCGGCGAATGCGAGCGCAAGGTTAAGGGCACGCTGCATTGGGTAAACGCCAAAACCGCGTCAAGCGCTGAGTTCCGTCTTTATGAGGCAATGATGCTTGACGATCCCAACGACGGAGTTGAAAGGGACTTTGTTGAGCTTATGAACCCCGAGTCCATAACCGTAAAGCACGGCTATGTTGAGCCGGCACTTGCCGCGGCCAAGCCCGGCGACAAGTTCCAGTTTATCCGCATAGGCTACTTCTGCGCGGACCTTGACCACACAGCCGAGCATCCCGTATTCAACCGCTCCGTTGGGCTGAAGGATAGCTTTAAGAAGTAATAGGAGAAACACAATGTCCGATACCGTAAGAACTCGATTTGCACCCTCGCCTACGGGGTATATGCACATAGGCAACCTTAGAAGCGCGCTTTACACCTGGCTTTACGCGCGCCACCACGGCGGAAAATTCATACTGCGCATTGAGGATACCGACCGCAACCGCTATGTTGAGGGCGCGACGGAGGTTATATACCGCACGCTTAAAAGCATTGGCATGAACTGGGACGAGGGCCCGGACGTGGGCGGCGAATTCGGCCCGTATGTTCAGAGCGAAAGAAAGGATATGTACCTGCCCTACGCTAAGCAGCTTGTAGAGATGGGCAAGGCGTATTACTGCTTCTGCACAAACGAGGAGCTTGACGAGCGCAGGAAGGCGGCCGCAGAACGCGGCGAAACATTTAAGTATGACAAGCACTGCCTGCACCTTGACAAGGCGGAGGTTGAGCGCCGCATTGCCGCGGGCGAACCCTACGTTATTCGCCAGAACGTGCCCGAGCAGGGCGAGGCCAGCTTTGACGACGCTATTTACGGCCATATCAAGGTTGACTGCTCCGAGCTTGACGACATGATTCTTATCAAGGCGGACGGCATGCCCACCTACAATTTCGCTAACGTTATAGACGACCACACCATGGGCATTACGCACGTTATGCGCGGCATGGAATACCTTTCCTCCACCCCCAAGTATAACCTGCTTTACGATGCCTTCGGCTGGGAAAAGCCCGTTTATATACACATGACAAGCATAATGCGCGACGCGCAGCACAAGCTTTCAAAGCGCGACGGCGATGCTTACTACGAGGATTATCTTGCCAAGGGCTATCTTAAGGACGCCATAGTGAACTATGTTGCGCTTCTTGGCTGGAACCCCGGCGACGATAGGGAGTTCTTCACGCTTGATGAGCTTGTTGAGGCGTTTGACGTATCCGGCATGAGCAAGTCCCCCGCTATATTCGACGTGGCAAAGCTTACCTGGATGAACGCCGAGTACATTCGCCGCATGAGCGCGGAGGAGTTTGACGCGGCGGCCGAGCCCTGGTACGAAAAGGCCGGCATCGCGGGCATGAACAAGGATGTTTTAAGGCGCATACTTCAGCCGAGGCTTGAGATATTCTCCCAAACCGCGGAGATAACCGATTTCCTTACCAAAATGGACGAGGAATTCGACCTTGCGCTTTTCACAAACAAAAAGTCTAAGACCAATTCAGAGGTTTCGGCCAGCGTGCTCGACATGGTAATTCCCGCCCTTGAGGCGCTTCCTTCATGGGATGAGGAAAGCCTGCACAGCTGCCTTATAGGCATGGCGGAGGCCAACGGCATGAAGAACGGCACGCTCCTTTGGCCCGTGCGCATAGGCATGGCGGGCAAGGCGGTAACGCCCGGCGGCGCGATAGAGATTGCGGTTCTTCTGGGCCGCGAGGAAAGCCTGAGAAGGCTTAACAAGAGCCGCGAAAGGCTTAAAGAAACTCTGTAAAGCAATATACCGAAACTGACAACGCGATTTTGAGGCGGAGGATATAAGCGAAATTATGTATTACGCGGATGAAAAGCAGCTTTTGGACATGTGGCACTTCGAGGAGAGATTTCCCTTCGGAGGCTGGGATCTGATGCATCTTGACGGGCGGTGGGACAGCGAGCCCCTGCCTTGGGATTACAGGGAAGAGGTTCTTAAAAGGCTAAGGCCCACGGACAATCTTCTTGACATGGATACGGGCGACGGCGGCTTTCTTTTAAGCCTGCGCCACCCCTATGAGCTTACGAGCGCGACCGAGTCCGACGGGCGTGATTATGAAATGTGCGTTGAGCAGCTTGCCCCGCTCGGCATTCGCGTTATGTACTGCGATGTTGACGAGGAGGAGCTTCCCTTTGACAGCCGCTCGTTTGACGTTGTGCTCAGCCGCCACGGCGGATACATGAAGGATGAGCTTTTCCGCGTGCTCAAGCCCGGCGGACTGTTCATAACCGAGCAGATAGGCCAGCGCGACAACCGCGCCCTCGCCCGCAGACTGCTGCCGGAATTCGAGCCCCCGTTCCCCGGCCATTGCCTGAAAAACGCGGCCGAGGCCTTCCGCTCAAACGGCTTTGACATTATTTACGGCCAGGAATATTTCCCCAAGCTCCGCTTTATGGACGTGGGCGCGCTTGTGTACTTCGCGCACACGGTGCAGTGGGAATTCCCCGGCTTCTCCGTGGACCGCTGCGCCCGCGAGCTCCTCGCCCTCAACGAGGAGGTGCAGGAGATGGGCTGCATAGAAAGCCTGCAGCACCGCTTCATATTGGCCGCACGCAAAATCCAGACAAGGTAATTTGAGAAATAGAGGAAAAGAGCCCTGGGGGCTCTTTTTT
>CAZRHS010000083.1:0-4776 GCA_964600045.1 uncultured Clostridium sp. | reverse complement strand
AAACTATGATATAATATAAACGATAGGGCGGAACCCTATCGGGAATTATCACATCGGTTAAGAATTTATAAAAAAGGAAGGTAAAAATTATGAAAGTTGTGTTGGCTGGCGCGTTCGGCAACCTGGGTGCGGAGATATTGAAATGCCTTTGCGATAAGGGCTACGAAGTTGTGGCGGCGGATTTGAAGGAAAAGCCGGTCGCGGGCACGGAGGGCAAATACAGCTTTGTGTCCATAGACGCGACCAACCCCGAAACCCTGAAGGGCCTTTGCGACGGGGCGGAGGTTGTTATAACCACCATGGGCCTCACCGGCGCTTCCACCCGCTTCACCTCATACGATATTGACTACCGCGGCAACATGAACCTTTACGCGGAGGCAAAGAAGGCGGGCGTTAAAAAGTTCAACTACATTTCCGTTATATCCTGCGACGAGCCCGGCGCCGAAAAGGTACCCATGCTGCACGCCAAATACATGGTTGAGCAGGAGCTTAAAAAGGACAGCCTTGAATACGTTATATATCGCCCGACCGGATATTTTTACGACATAGCAAAGGTTTTCAAGCCCTATATAGACAAGGGCGAAATGCAGCTGCTTAAGGGCTACGGCGACGTTAAGGCGAATGTTGTGGATTGCCCGGACTTCGCGGCGTTCATAATCGAGCATATGTTTGATACAAACGTTACCTATAACGTGGGCGGCAAGGAAACCTATTCCTATATTGAAATGGCGCAGATGTGCTTTGATGCCGCCAATAAGCCGCTTAAGATAAAGTGGGCGCCGATATGGCTTTTCGGAATACTCGCGAACCTGCCCAAGATTAAAAAGGCCGGCAAGCACGACATTATACTTTTCTCAAAATGGACCCTCAGCCACAACCTTGTTGGCGATACAAAGACCGGCGACGCCAGCTTTAAGGAATATCTGAAGGCGTATTTCGGGAAGGAGCGTGCGTAATATGCCGTGGGGACTTCTCGGAATACTGTATTGCGTGTGCGCGGTGCTCTGCGCGGTAGGCTTCTATAAGTTCGTATACTTCCTTTCAATCGGCTACGGATTCGCCGTGGCGGGCGGCGGCATCGCCGTGCTTATAATGTATTTTGTAAATCCCACCGCCACTCCCGCGTGGCTTGTGGTGCTGCAGGCGCTGCTGTTCCTTGCCTACGGCGCCAGGCTCTCGGGCTTCCTTCTTGTAAGGGAGCTTAAGAACGCAAGCTTTAAGAAAACGGACGTTGCCAAGGCATCCCTTGCCAAGAACGACGAAAAGAAAATGCCCGTTTTCGTGCTCGCCTTCATTTGGATATTCGTGTCCGCTCTCTATGTTGCGCAGGTAAGCCCCATGCTCTTCAGGGTTGTGAACGGCTGTGAGGACGCGGTTCTGCCCGTAATAGGCATCATAATCTCAATATGCGGCATACTGCTTGAGTCCACGGCGGACGCGCAGAAGTCTGCCCAGAAGAAGGAGCGCCCGGACATGGTCGCCATGAAGGGACTTTATAAGATGGTGCGCTGCCCGAACTATTTGGGCGAGATTACGTTCTGGGTGGGCGTATTCGTGGCCGGCATCACCGCGTATCAAACGGTTGGCCAGTGGATAATGGCGATAGTCGCGCTTATATGCATTGTTTTCATAATGTTCAACGGCGCTCAGCGCATGGAAAAACGCCAGATGGCCACATACGGCAAGAGTGCGGAATACCGCGCCTACGCGGACAAAACTCCCATAATTCTGCCGCTTCTGCCCATTTATCATCTGAATAAGGAAAAATAAAAGCAAAAAGGAGCTAATATGAAGGACTTCTCCGTACCGATGGCGCTTGCGGACTATGTTCCCGTTACCCTGTTCGCTATAGCCGCCGTAATATTAATAAGGGATCTTTATAACAAGATGAGCAAGGGCGCGTTCGCCCTCTTCGCCGCGGGCACGATAGACGTTGTCTGCGCGGGGTTTCTGAAGGCCACGTATAAGCTGCTCTACGCGCTCGGCGTGTGCGACTTTGAGGCACTAAGCCACGTGTTCTTCCCCATGCAGTCGCTTGGGTTCCTGCTCGCCGGCATAGGCATGCTTGCGCTTATGACGCACGCCCAGAAAAAGAAGGGCGCCTTTGCCGCCGCCGCCCCCGCGGCTTACAGCGGCACGTTCGTTTTTGTAACGCTTATGGTGCTGGGGCTTGAGCTTATGGATGTTGGCTTGTGCGTGCTTTCATTTAAGCTTAAAAAGAAATGGCTCTGCGCCCTGTTTGTGGTTTCGTTCGTGTTCGCCCTTATGATGGGATACCTTTCCTCAAAGGATTTCACCGAGGCATACATGAACTGGATAGCCGAATTTATAAACATAATAGGCCAGGGTACGCTGCTTGCGGGCGTTATAATGCTGCATAAAAACGGACTTAGCGATCTTGTTTTAAGGGAAGGAGAAGAAAACGTATGACAACAAAAGAACTTCTTGAAATAATCGCTGAAAGGTATCCGCTTTCGCCAAAGGATGCCGGGGAATTCAAAACCATTACCGTAAACGGTATGACGTTTGAGATTTCTCCCTATTACGCCGCGGGACTCGGGCACGTTTCGCTTATGCACGGCGCCGCCTCTTTCGCGCCGATGGCTGTGGATACGCTTATTGTGGCGCCATACGAAAAGGAGCTGCCGCTTCTTTCATACGACAGGATATCGGCCATGGGCACGGACACGCTCTTTGTGGAGTTTTACGATACTCTCACCGCCCCCTGCGACATGAGCTCGATTGAAACGGCCAAGGATTCCGGCCGCGCCCTCCCCGACCATGACCCGGGCGCGCACTGGTACGACCCCATAAGGCTTAAGGAAAGCCTTTTCAAAAAAGCCGGCGCCGACCAAACCCCGGCCTTAGATGAGCTTGCCAAGGCAGTCTTTCGCGCCTACGCTCTCATCCCCGCCGCCGCTCCCGCCTCGCTCGACGAGAAGCGCCGCAAAACGGCCGACTACGTGTCCGCCCTCCTATCCCACGGCGGCCCCTCAACCGATCCCTTCATAAAGCAGCTCGGTCAGGCCAAAACCCGCGACCTCTATACAGGTGTCCTCTTCGGAACGGAGGAGTAAGGGGGAAATTGAATAGGTGAAATGAAACAAAGCAAGCCGCCCGAATGGGCGGCTTGCGCGGGTTTTGGGAGGGAGCTTAGGTTATTTTATATCTTGGGAAAAATTCTTTTCCAGGTCCCTATAGAGCTGTTCAAGTGCCGTTCCTGCAATGGAATTCAGCGTATCCCTGCTAAAGTCCAGTATTATCGGCTCGGGTGTCTCCGTAGGCTCGGGCGTTTCTGTGGGCTCCGGTGTTTGTGCAGATTCCGTTGTTTCGGTTGATTCCGGCATCTCCGTGGGTTCAGATGTTTCCGCGGGATTGGGTGTTTGTGCGGGCTCCGCTGTTTCGGTTGATTCCGGCATTTCCGTAGCCTCCACTGTCTCTGCAGACTCTGTTGTTTCTTCGGGGGCTGCGGTTGTTTCCGTCACTTCCGTTGCTTCGGGCGTAATCTCGTCGGCAGGGAACAGCAAATTGTAGAGCGTTGAAAAGCTCAAGTCCTCAACATCGCTGTTTTCATTCCATGCCTCCTCGGAAATAATGCCGTTCTCATCGGAAGAAAGCAGACACCTCCAGAAAAATTCCGATACATCTTCAACAATTATTACATTGCTAAGATCCTCTTTGTTTTCAGCTCTGCCGACAAGCTTTGAAAGCATATCCACAGCATCCGACGGCCCGCTTATTTCGTCTGAAGACATCCACTTTCCAAAGAATTGCGGTATGTGCTTAAACAGGAATCCGTGATTTTCGCTATTAAGCATAATTTGCTTAAATTTCTCGGAAAGAGAGTCCATATTCTTTATCAGCTCAAGCCCATACTTACTTTCATCAAGCAAATCCGCTGTACTTGCTTCGGCGGATTCCTTCTCCTGCTGAAGTGTGCTATTTTGCTGATTCAGGCTATCCTTCTCCTGCTGCATGGCAGAAATAACGGATTGACTTTTCTGCTGCGAATTTCTGCCGCTGAAGAAAAGGAAGACTGCGCCGCCCAGGAACGCCGCGCACAGTATTCCCAGAATAATCGGAAGAATAGGCGTACGCTTTGCTTTTTTGAGCTTTCGCTTCAGATCGCTTATTTCGTTCCTATAATTCCGCCCCTCTTCATCTTTTTCTCTTCTTGCGTTCTCAACCTGCTGTTCAGCTTGCCTTCTCGTATCCGCAATCTGCCGCTCGGTTTCACTTCTCGTATCCGCAATCTGCCGCTCGGTTTCACTTCTCGTATCCGCAATCTGCTGCTCGGTTTTCCTTATCGTATCCTCAAGCCGTTGCTCCGCTTCTCTGCGGCTGTTTTCCTTCTCGTCAACCAGGTCTTTCGCGTCAACTCTCTTTATCCAGTCGTCAAGCAACCTTGCGGCCTCTTCGGTCAGCCCGCTGCGGTTTTCATACATACGGCTGATTCTCTTAACGAATTCCTTCTCGGATACTCCAGACGGCGCGCCTGCGGAAATCTCCATTAATCCGTGGAAGATGTCCTCTTCGGTTGCGCCGGAAAATCTTCCGCGCAGAATGCCGTTGATAACGTTAGCCGTTATTCATAAATATGAACACGCACAAAACGTAAACAAAGACCGCTGCATAACTCGCACGCAAATCGGCATAATCGGCACGCGAACGGACTTCCTCGCCGCATCTGCATAATAATACACCCCTTCCCCTCCAACCCTCGCTTTTAGCCGCGGCTTCTCCTCTAATTTATTCTTCACCCTATTGCCAAACGGG
>CAZRHS010000082.1:0-4807 GCA_964600045.1 uncultured Clostridium sp. | reverse complement strand
ATTTTATTTGCCCCAGGTGGCGCTGGAACCGGTTTTCCAGGCTGAGCCGGGGGTAGTGGTGGTAGAATCGGTTTTTATCCAGCCGTAGCCGGGGACGTAGACGCTGGTGCCGGTGGTGGGCACGTTTTCAACCCAACCGTAGCCGGGAACATAGCCGGAGACGGTGCTGCCGATTACTATATTGCCGGTGGTTGAGGTTTTGGCGGTAAGGTACTTGGTGAAGAGGTAGCCGGTGTAGCCGCCGCAGGATACCTTGGTCCACTTGCCGCTGGTGCCGAGGTATGTTACGGGAGTGCCGGCATTGATGGTGCCAATAATGCCGTACTTGGTGCCGGGGCCTTTGCGGAAGTTAAGGTTCGCGGTGGTGTAAAGGGTTGTGCTCTCGGTGGGCTGTACGGGCTGCACGGTGTTGCCGCCGGTGGGAGCGGTTGCGGTGAGGTACTTGGTGAATACGTAGGCAACCTGGCCATTGTATATTACCTGGGACCACTTGCCGGTGTACCCGGTCAGCTTAACCTGCTCGCCCGCGTTAAGCACGCCTATAATCTTGTAGCTCGTGCCGGGGCCGGTGCGGACGTTTACGCGCTCGGTGGCGTAGCGGTATTCATAATAGGTGTAGCTCGGCTCAATGGTGGCGTTGCCGGAGGAAGAGTTGTTGCTCCAGTTGTTGTGCCACTGGCTGGCGGCCGTTTTGTTGAAAACGAACACCGCGGACACGGTTTCCCTTATGCGGCAGCGGGTATCGTACGCGGTTCCCACAAGGTGGTAATAGGTGCCGCTCGTGAGGGCGTATCCCGCAAGGCTGAGCTTAAGCGTTACGCTCTTGCCCGGGGCGATGGAGTAACCGGTTGAGGCATAATATCCGCCGTAGCCGCTTACGTTTGACCATTTGCCGTTTACGGCCGCCTCAAGAGAGAAGGTGGTGCCGTAGTTGTAGGTGGTGTAGGTGGACTTGTTGGTAAGAGTAATTTCTATTACGGAATTATTGTCCGTAACAACGGTTGGAGACAGCGTCATTTCAAGCGCGCTCTCCGGCACTAATTTTGCCGAAGCGGAGCCTGTTCCCGCCGCCATAGCCGGCACGGCGCAGAGCAGCATCGCGGCCGCGAGCACAAAGCCGAATAATTTACGAATTTTCATGGATCAAACCTCCCTTACGGTTTTATTTTATACCTTGATTATAGCCGCTTTCAGGGTAAAATCAAATGAACAATTCGTTAACAAATTCACTTTTTGCAAAAAATTACTTTTTCTCTGCCGCGGCGGAATCAACCGCGCCGAACTCCTTTTTGAAAAGGCGTGAAAGAGGCTTGTAAACAAAAAACGTTACAAGCGAATTTATAACGGCCTTGGCCGCGTTGAACGCCACAAAGCTCCACATTATGCTCCATATGTAGCTCTGCGCCTCGGCGTATGTCATGCTGGGGCCGCTTACGAAAATGGGCGTCATATAATAATTTAAGGGAACCATAACCAGCACCATCGCGGCGGAGCCTACAATAAGCCCCTCTATGGCACCGCGTATATTGTGGTGCCTGCGGTATATAAAGCCCGCTATAACGGCAAAGGCGCCGGTTGCGAAAAAGTGCATCGCGAACCCTACCCAGCCGGAGCTTGCGGAAACGGTAACGGCCTGAAGCAGGCTTACCACAAGCGTAAGCGCGAGACCCTCAAGCGGGCCGAACATAAACGTGCCTATAAGTATGGGCACATCCGCCATATCGTATTCAAGGAAGGCGAGGGTGGGTATTATGGGGAAACGGACTATATACATAAGCACGAGTGACATGGCGCAAAGCAGCGCCAGCCTCACTATTTTTCCCGTTTTTTTGCTGCGCATTGTTTTTTCCTCCAAACAAAAAAATTCCCCGCGTTCGGGGAATTGAAAAAGCCATAAAAACCGCGCTGAAACAGCCGCTTCTACCATCCGGACTTTAACCGTCGGCCCCGGAATCTCACCGGCTCGGCCCGCAGACGCGGGTTCGCGGGCTTGTCGGCATAATGCCGCATCACCGCCGGTATGGACTTTCACCACACCCCGAAGCGACCCTATTATAGTCCATATATAAAAACCGCGCAACAGGAAAATTTACTCTTCCTTCTCCTTTTCATACCGCTCAACCTTTACGCCCGCCATTTCGAACATCTGCATGGCGAAATCGTCCGGGTAGCCTTCGCCGTAAACCACGCGGGTTATGCCGGCGTTCACTATCATTTTCGCGCATATAACGCAGGGCTGGTGCGTGCAGTAAAGCGTTGCCCCGTCAATGGATATGCCAAGCTTTGCCGCCTGAATTATGGCGTTCTGCTCCGCGTGTATCGCATAGCAAAGCTCGTGCCGGGTGCCGGAGGGTATATTAAGCTTTCTTCTCATGCACTCGCCGCGCTCAACGCAGCTTTTCACGCCCGCGGGCGCTCCGTTGTATCCTGTTGTTACAATGCGCTTGTTTTTAACTATTACCGCGCCTATTTTCCTGTTTTCCTGGTAGCAGCTTGCCCATTTGGCTATAGTATACGCCAGCTCCATAAAGCGGGCATCCCATTTATCAAAGTTTTGCATTTTATTTTGCCTCCTTAGGGGGATTTAATTAAGTATAGCATGGTTTATGCGAACATTTAAGCAGCATTTTCGCAAAAATGGAAAGGAATTGTGAAATATGGATAATGCCCTTGAATTGCGCGCGGTATTGGGTTATCATACGCAATGTGGATTAGCACTCAACGCAATCGAGTGCTAACAATAAAAAAGCGATAAACATTCATTACATAAGGAGGCATTGAAAAATGAAACTCAATCCCTTGGCCGACAGAGTCGTGCTGAAGAGCGCAGAAGTTGAAGAAACCACCAAGAGCGGTATTATACTTACCGGCAGCGCAAAGGAAAAGCCCGTTGTAAGTGAGGTTATAGCGGTTGGCCCCGGCGGCACCGTGGACGGCAAAGAAGTAAAGATGTATGTTAAGACCGGCGATAAGGTAATATTCTCCAAGTACGCCGGAACCGAAGTGAAGCTTGACGGCGAGGAATACATTATCGTTCGCCAGAGCGACATACTTGCGATAGTAGAATAAATTAAGGAGGAAACGAATTATGGCAAAGCAGCTTAAATACGGTGAAGAAGCCCGACGCTCCCTTGAGAGCGGCATGAACCAGCTGGCAAATACCGTTAAGATTACCCTTGGACCCAAGGGCCGCAATGTAGTACTTGAAAAGAAATACGGCGCTCCGCTGATCACTAACGACGGCGTGACCATCGCCAAGGAAATAGAGCTTGAGGACCCGTTTGAGAACATGGGCGCTCAGCTGGTGCGCGAAGTAGCCACCAAGACCAACGACGTAGCCGGCGACGGCACCACCACCGCCACCCTGCTCGCCCAGGCCATTATCCGCGAGGGCATGAAGAACGTAGCCGCCGGCGCTAACCCCATGGGTATAAAGCGCGGCATCGAGGCCGCTGTTGACGAAGCCATCGCCGGCCTTAAGAAGATCTCCAAGCCCGTTGAGAACAAGCAGGCCATTGCCCAGGTTGCCAGCATCTCCGCCGGTGACGAAAGGGTTGGCGAGCTTATAAGCGACGCTATGGAAAAGGTTGGCAACGACGGCGTTATCACCATCGAAGAGTCCAAGACCATGAAGACCGAGCTGAACGTTGTTGAGGGTATGCAGTTCGATCGCGGCTATGCCTCCGCTTACATGGTAACCGATACCGACAAGATGGAAGCCGTTCTTGACAATCCTTACATTCTGATCACCGAAAAGAAGATCAGCAACATTCAGGAGATTCTGCCTGTTCTTGAGGCCGTTGTGCAGCAGGGCAGGAAGCTGCTTATAATCGCCGAGGATGTAGAGGGCGAAGCCCTTGCCACTTTGGTTGTCAACAAACTGCGCGGCACGTTCACCTGCGTTGCCGTTAAGGCCCCCGGCTTTGGCGACAGGCGTAAGGCCATGCTGCAGGATATAGCCGTTCTTACCGGCGGCCAGGTAATAAGCGAAGAGCTTGGCATGGAGCTGAAGGAAACCACCGTTGATCAGCTCGGTACCGCTCGCCAGGTAAAGGTTGACAAGGACAACACCACCATAGTTGAGGGCGCAGGCGATCCCAGCGAGATCAAGGCCCGCATAAGCTCCATCCGCGCTCAGATAGAGGAAACCACCAGCGATTACGACAAGGAAAAGCTGCAGGAGCGCCTTGCTAAGCTGGCCGGCGGCGTAGCCGTTATAGCAGTCGGTGCCGCTACCGAAGTTGAGATGAAGGATGCCAAGCTTCGCATTGAGGATGCTCTTAACGCGACCCGCGCGGCCGTTGAAGAGGGTATCGTCCCCGGCGGCGGCGTAGCTCTGCTCAACGTAATCCCCGCCGTGAAGGCCCTTGCCTCCAAGTCCGAGGGCGACTTCAGGACCGGTGTAAATATTGTTCTTCGCGCGCTGGAGGAGCCTATCCGCCAGATAGCCATCAACGCCGGCGTGGACGGCAGCGTTGTTGTCGAGAACATCAAGCGCTCCAAGAAGGTTGGCTACGGCTACGATGCCAAGGTTGACGAGTACGGCATAATGACCGATCGCGGCATTATCGATCCTACCAAGGTCACCCGCAGCGCCCTGCAGAACGCGGCCAGCATAGCGGCCATGGTCCTCACCACCGAGAGCCTGGTCTGCGACATCCCCGCTCCCGAGCCCGCGGCCCCCGCAGGCGGCGCAGGCGGCATGGGCGGCATGTATTAATCGTAAAAAACAAAACAACAAATAGTTAGTTTAACCTCTCTCAACCCCTTCCCCGATGAATGCCGGGGGAGGGGTTGTGTTTTTGTG
>CAZRHS010000081.1:0-4889 GCA_964600045.1 uncultured Clostridium sp. | reverse complement strand
GCGGCCGGTATGACGGAAGAACAAAAAGCGCAAATTCTGAACGCGGCAATCGCTCAGCTGACAGACGAACAGAAGGATCAAATTCTGCAGGGCGCGGTCTCCTCCCTTACCGAAGATCAGAAATCACAGATTGAGGATGCTTATATTCAGCAGATGATGGCATCCCCCGATGTAACGCCTCAAATCAGCGGAGTCGTGGCGCAGGTAAGCTCCGCCGCAAAGCAGATATCCGATCTGAAAGGCCAGCTCGACAGTTTTGGAACATTCTGCAACGGGCTTTCCGATTACACATCAGCCGTAAGCAGTGCGGCTTCCGGTGCCGGAACGTTAAAGCAGAACCTGGATACGCTATACAACGGCACAGGAACACTCACCTCCTCCGTTAGTGAACTGAACAGCACCGTAAGCGAACTGTACAGCGGTGCAAATGAACTGGCTGACGGCACATCGGAATTTGCGGAGAAAACATCGGGCATGAATACACAAATTGAAGATGAAATAGATTCAATGACATCGTCCATTACCGGCGGCGACGACGAAACGGTCTCCTTTGTCTCCGATAAAAATACCGAGGTGGATGCCGTGCAGTTTGTTATCAAAACCGCGGCGATTGAAAAGGCCGAAGCAGCCGCACCCGCTGCCGCGGAGGAAGAAACACTTACATTCTGGCAGAAGCTGCTCCGCCTGTTCGGATTGTATTAATACGTCGTTTATTTAATATCATAAAACAGCACCTGTTTTATGGCTTATGACAAGCCCGGCAGGTGCTTTTTATTCTTCAAAGGAAAACATAATAAGTGATAATAAAAGGAAAGTGCCCTCAATAAATTGAAGGCACTTCAGTGGTTGCGGGGGAAGGACTTGAACCTACGACCTCCGGGTTATGAGCCCGACGAGCTACCGACTGCTCTACCCCGCGACGTTAATCTCCGTTGCAACTAGTATAATATCATAGCATTCTAATACTGTCAAGCGTTTTACTAAATTTTTCCGCAATGATTAATGAGCAAAAACAAGGTGCGGGATTTTTGCTCATAATCAGCCAATTTTTGTATGAGTTTCTATGCTGTCTTAGCACATCTTTTCAAATGTATTATCAAGTATCTCCTGAACTCTGTTCGGGTAAATATCCAGCCCTTCAGCGGCGTAAAAACGCACATCATTGACGGAAAAGAGTATTCCCAACTCACGTATATAGCTTTCTACAGCCGAATGCTCCGGCAGGAAACCGCCGCAGGTTGTAATATATACCATCTTATCCGCGCGGCATGTTTTTACCAGGCTGCCGTTTTCGCTATACGCAAAAGTGATTCCGGCCACGCAGACATGCTCCAAATAAACCCGCAGTATTGAAGGGAACAGGCAATCCCAATACGGCGCGGCAATAACGATCAAATCCGCCTCGGCAAATTGGTGCGCCAAACGGTAGCTTTCTGAATCGAGCTTGCCATGCGCTGTGTCTGAATCTCTTTTGCTTAATGTCTCCGCATCGAACGGCTTTATGTTCAGATCCGTCAGCCTAACCTCTTCTATTTGATACTCATCCTTCAGTTTTTCCAAATAGCGGCCGGCAAGTTCTTCGGTCCTTGAATTTTTTCTGATACAGGCATTTATAAACAGCAGCTTTTTCATCTGCGCATCCTCCGTCATTTCATTATTCTATGGTTTATCGCAAACGATATTTTACCACAACCGTTCGGCTGCATAAAGTTTTCGTCTGCGCAAAAGGCGTATCCCATTTTTTGCATTCGGTAAACAAAAGCTGAATTATTGCAGCTTCAGCAGCTTTCTTATAAAGCCGATTTGTATTATTCCATACCCTATTGCGCAGCTGACGGTATTAAGAATCAGGTCATCGATATCCGCCGAGCCGCAAAACGTTAAGAACTGTATTATCTCTATCAGCAATACAAGGCACGCGGTAAACACCAGCACTTTCCACAGCCTATTGAATTTTTTAGGAAACAGCACAGGCAGTGCCATACCCATCGGGATAAACATAAGAAGATTAGCGGACATATTCCGAATAACAATGCTCGCGTTTATGGAGGAATTATTCAATTTATCTATAAAGTCGATTATTGTCTTAAACGGTATCAGGTTGACCATTTCAATATGCTCTTTTGAAAAAACAGCCAGATTAAACTGGTTGCCCTGCCGGGCATCGTACACAAACAGTATATATATTAAAGCGATACAATACACCGCAAACAGTATTTTTACTATATTCACTATGGTTTTCTTAGTCATATTACCTCCGTAAGGCAGAATATTCGGCGCGGGCGCACCATGTGGATGATTATACCATACAGCCCGATAAAGTGCATAGTGTTGACAAAAAAAGTGCCCTAGGTATAATAAACATATACCCCTTACAGTATGGAGGATTTGGTTATGAAACAGTGTATGGATTCCGAAAACCTGCACCGCCGCCTTAAAAAAATTGTAGGTCAGGTGCAAGCCATCGACCGGATGATAGATGAGGATGTGCCCTGTGAAGACATTTTGGCGCAGATAAACGCGGCAAAGTCCGCATTGAACGGGTGCGGCAAGGTTGTTCTTGAGGGGCATATAAAGCACTGCGTTCGCGACGGCATTGAACATGGCGATGCCGATAAAACGATTGAAAGCTTTACAAAAGCGGTGGAGCGTTTTGCTAACATGCAGTAATTCCAAAGTCGATCCTATGGGTCGACTTTTTCTTTTTGCCCATTGACAACCTATACCCCTATATGTATACTCTATACCCGTACCCGGTACGGTATAGAAAGGAGACTCGTCCATGGAACGGGTTATAAAGAAAATAGAACACCTGTTGGAAATCGGCGGGATAAAGAAAGACATAGCGGTGCTCGCAATTTCCGGCTTTGGAGTTATATGCAGCCTTATTAAATTTAACCCTCTCCCCTTCGATATGGCATGGATAGCCATAATACTTTGCGGCCTGCCAATTCTTTTAGAGGCTTTTATAGGCTTGGTCACATCTTTTGACATAAAAGCTGATGTGCTTGTTTCCCTGGCCTTGATTGCCTCTGTTTGCATTGGTGAGATTTTCGCGGCGGGTGAGGTGGCGTTCATCATGCAGCTTGGCGCGTTGCTTGAAGAATTGACGGTAGCAAAAGCCAACGCCGGCATAGAAAAGCTGGTGCATCTTACGCCGCCTACGGCACGGGTTCTGCAAAACGGCAAGGAGGAAATAATACCCGCAGAAAATGTTAAGGTTGGGGACCGAATCCGAGTGCTTCCCGGTGAAGGCGTGCCCGTGGACGGAATTATAGTTTCCGGACATACATCCATCAATCAGGCAATTATGACCGGGGAATCCCTTCCCGTGGACAAGACAATAGGCGATGCCGTATCCAGCGGCACGGTAAATCAGTTTGGGGTATTTGAAATGGAAGCTACCAAGGTTGGCGAGGATAGCTCCATTCAGCGAATGATACAGCTGGTTAAATCAGCAGACGCGGGGAAAGCTAAAATTGTAGGTCTGGCGGATCGCTGGGCAACATGGATTGTGGTAATTGCCTTAAGCGCCGCCGCACTTACCTGGATAATTTCAGGACAGATTATTCGCGCGGTTACGATTCTTGTGGTGTTCTGCCCCTGCGCACTGGTTTTGGCAACACCTACCGCCATTATGGCGGCCATAGGCAATGCCACCAAGCACGGTTTTCTGGTGCGGGAAGGTGACGCGCTTGAACGGCTGGCCCAAGCCAAAGTGATAGCCTTTGATAAAACAGGTACCCTGACCTACGGCAATCCCGAAGTTGTTGCGGCGGAAAACGTTTCAAATGCCTTTGAAAGTGCCGAAATATACCGGCTAACAGCCTCTGCCGAACAGTTTTCGGAGCATCCGCTCGGGAAAGCCATTGTGAATTGCTACAAAAAGGCCGGAGCGTTATCCCTTCAAACGACGAACTTTCAGATGATTCCGGGGCGCGGTGTAAGCGCGGAGGTTGATGGTAAGGCAGTTCTCGCGGGTAATCCCGAATTACTTCACGAGCAGGGAATTAATATCAGTTCTGTTTCATCCGCCGAAGCCTACATTCAGCAGGGATGCACGGTAATTTATGTTGCGATAGATGGCACATTCGCCGGATTTATCGCGCTTTCGGACACGCTGCGCAATGAAAGCACCGAAACTATTGCGGCACTACCCGATATAGGCATACAGCCCGTCCTGCTCACGGGTGACAACGAAAACGCCGCAAAGAGCATTGCGAATAAGCTGAACATTAATGAATTCCGGGCAAATTGCTTGCCGGAGGATAAGTTGAGATATATTGAAGAATATCAATCGGCTAATATGCCCGTTTGTATGATAGGCGACGGCGTGAACGACGCTCCCGCACTGAAAAAAGCGGATATAGGCATAGCCATGGGCGGTATCGGCAGCGACATTGCGGTGGATGCTTCGGACATTGCAATGGTATATGACGAGATAAAAGAACTGCCCCATCTTGTTGCGCTATCCAAACGAATGATGACCACGATAAAGCTCAATATGTGCTTTTCGATGGCGCTTAACTTTATCGCAATCACATTAGCGATTATAGGAACACTAAGCCCGGTAGTCGGGGCGTTAGTACATAACGCAGGCTCCGTACTTGTTATCACCAACTCAGCATTCTTATTGAAATGGAGGAAAAAATAATGACTATCAAAATCATTGGTCTCATCATCGGTATTCTGGTTCTATGCGCAAGCATCTACTACCTTATCAAAGAAAAGCATGACCCGGAATCCAAGAATATCTACACAATCGCCGCCGCAGTCGGCTGCGTTATCACGGCCGTGTGCGCTGTATTGCTGTTTATCTAATCGAGTTTATGAGCCCCCTCATCCCTTCTGGGCAAACAAAAAGAACCACCTTTCGGTAGTTCTTTTTT
>CAZRHS010000080.1:0-5021 GCA_964600045.1 uncultured Clostridium sp. | reverse complement strand
ATCGAGTAATTAGGCTAACGCCTTAAAAGGCGCCCCGCTCACGCGGGGCGCTTTTATTATGCTTGCTTTTCATATCGGTTTTTGCGATAATAGCCGCAGATATCTTTTTCCGTTCAAGGGGGCAAAATACATATATGGCAACAGAGGACATTAAGCTTACAAAGCTTTCAAAATGCGCGGGCTGCGGCGCGAAAGTGGGCGCCGGAGTGCTGGCAAAGCTGCTTGACGACATAAAGGTGCATACTGACCCCAACCTGCTTGTTGGGTTCGATAAAAGCGATGACGCGTCGGTTTATAAAATAAGCGACGAGCTTGCCATTGTGCAGACTGTGGATTTCTTCCCGCCAATCGCGGATGATCCCTATCTTTTCGGCCAGATAGCCGCCACAAACGCGCTTTCCGATATTTACGCCATGGGCGGCGAGCCCAAGCTTTGCCTTAACATAATGGCCGTGCCCGAAAAAATGCCCATGGACGCCGTTCACGCCCTGCTTAAAGGCGGCTACGACAAGGTTTATGAGGCGGGCGCGCTTATAACCGGCGGCCACAGCATTCATGATGACGAGCCTAAATACGGCCTTGCGGTAACCGGCTTTGTGCATCCGGACAAAATGCTTACCAACTCAAATGCCAAGCCGGGTGATATTCTTATACTTACAAAGCCAATAGGCATAGGCGTGCTTTCAACCGCGCTTAAGGCGGACATGGTGTCCGAAGATGGGCAAAAGCTTATGTATTCCCTTATGACGGCGCTTAATAAGGCCGCGCGGGACATAATGGTTAAATACCGCGTGCATTCCTGCACGGACGTTACGGGCTTTGGCCTTATAGGGCACAGCTACGAGATGGCATCCGGAAGCGACGTTGAGTTTACGCTTAATGTGGATAATATTGATTTAATAGAAGAAGCGCTTGAGCTTGCGCGCATGGGAATGCTGCCTAAGGGTATGTACAGAAACAGAAGCTACGCCGAGCAGGCCGTTGATGCGGGCAATACGGAGCTTGCCAAGCAGGATATGCTTTACGACCCGCAAACGTCCGGCGGACTTTTGATGGCGGTTGACCCAGCGGACGCGGACGCGCTTTTTAATGAATTAAAACCTGCCGTGCCGAGCGCGCAGCGCATAGGAACGGTTAGCGAATATAAGGGCGGGGCAAGGATAAAGCTCAGATAAGCGCAAGCCGCTTTACGGCATCGATCGCCGCGTCAACATCCTCTTTTGTGCTTGCAAAGCCGAGCGAGAACCGAACCGTGCCCTGCGGGAAGGTTGAAAGCGTTTTGTGCGCGTTCGGCGCGCAATGAAGCCCGCAGCGGGTTAGTATGCCGAACTCGGTTTCAAGGCGATAGGCTATCTGGGCATTGTCTTTATCGACAAAGTCAAGCGATATTACGCCCACGCGGTTAGCTAAATTCCTTGTGCCGCAAAGGCGCACGCCGTCTATTCCCTCTATGCCGGATATAAAGCGCTCGGTAAGCTCAATTTCGTGCGCGCGAAGGCTGTCTATCCCCCGCTTTTCAATATAGCTAAGGGAGTATTCAAGGCCGTAAATGCCCGGCATATTAAGCGTGCCTGATTCAAATCTATCGGGCAGATAGTCGGGAAGCGTTTCTTTATCCGACGCGCTGCCCGTGCCGCCGGCTATAAGCGGGGTAAGAGAGCGAGCCATAGAGTCGCTTAAAAGAAGAAGGCCGATACCCGTTGGGCCGAGCAGACCCTTGTGCCCGGGGACGGCAAGCGCGCTTAAATTAAAGCGGGTAAAATCAACGGGGTAATGCCCCGCGGTCTGCGCCGCATCAAGCGCGAAGGGTACGCCGCGGCGCGCGCAAATTCGGCCTATTTCCTCCGCGTTCTGCACCGTGCCGCACACGTTTGAGCCGTGCGCTATTATAACAAGGCGTGTGTTCGGGCGGAAAAGGGGTTCAAGCGAGCCTTCGATAATTCTGCCCTCGCCGTCGCACGGAATTCTTGAAAATTCAACGCCTTCAATTTGGCTTAGCGGGCGCATTACGGCATTGTGCTCCATGCTGCTTACTATGCAATGGTCGCCGCTTTTAAGAAGGCCTTTTATAATATAATTAAGTCCGGCGGTAGCCCCGGGGGTTATTATAACGTGGGTGGCCGCTTCATTCAGGTTAAAAAGCCGCTTTGCCCTTTCCCTAAGGCTAAGCGCAACCATGCCGGCCTCCTCCGCGGAGGAATAAACGGAGCGGTTTATGCTGGCGCCTACGTTATCCATATAATATTTTATTCTGTCGCTCATGCCGCCGGGCTTCGGGAACGATGTCGCGGCATTGTCAAGATATATGGTCCTCACGTTCATTGCCTCCTTTGTTCAGATTAAAGCATAGCACAGGCGGCGTGAAAAGTCATTTTATTTTATAAGGAGAATCGCCATGCTTGAAATAAGCTTAAGACAGCTTGAAACTTTTGTTGTAACGGCGGAATGCGGCGGCTTCACAAAGGCGGCCGAAACGCTGCACCTTACGCAATCAACCGTAAGCACGCATGTGCAAACCCTTGAAAAGTTGCTTGACTGCCGCCTTATACTGCGAGGAGCAAGAAAGCGGCTTGAGCTTACGGAAACAGGCAAGCGGGTTTACGCCGCGGCAAAGGAAATTGTAAAGCGGGCGGAGGCGCTTGAAAGCATGCGCGAGAGCATAGACGCCTCAACCCTTATCATAGCCGCCTCCACCGTGCCGGCGCAGGCGCTGCTGCCGGGGCTTATGTCCGCATTTATTAAGAAAAACCCGTCTTCACGCTTCAGCGTAAGGCGCGGGGACAGCGGGGACGTTAAAAATCAGCTTGAGCGGGGCGACGCGAGAATCGGCTTTATGGGAGCTGAGCCGGACAAAAAAAGATTTATAAGCTACCCAATCGCCGAGGATTCTCTTATAATGATAACAGAAAATTCCCCCAAGTTCCGCGCGCTTAAGCAGCGGGGAGCAACGGGGCTTAACCTTTTGCGCGAGCCTATGCTTGCGCGGGAGGATGGGAGCGGCACTCAGCAGGCCGTAAACGCGTGCCTTGCTTCCCTTGGGGCGGACACAACCGGGCTTAATATAATCGCCCGCGTGGATAATCCGGAGTGCCTTAAGGCGGGGGTAATTCAGGGCATGGGCGTTTGCGCCGTATCAAGCCTTGCCGCGCAGGAGGAAATAGAGTCCGGCAAGGTATTAAGCTTTGAGCTTGGGGGCGAAAAGTCCGTAAGAACGCTGTATATTGCATATCGCAAGGATGCGGCGCTCAATGCCATTGAGCAAAAGTTTGTTTCATTCGTGCGCGCGCAGGCACAAAAACCGACCGACAATCAAAAAGGAGAATAACCTATGCTTTCCAAAAAATCCGTAAACGAATACATAGCCCTGCTTTCAAGCGATGCTCCCGCCCCGGGCGGAGGAAGCGCGGCGGCCCTTTGCGGGGCGCAGGGCGCGGGGCTTTGCGCCATGGCCGCGGCCTTAACGCTTGGCAAAAAGAAATACGCCGAGTTTGAGCAGCATTGTTTAAGCGTATATCAAAAAGCGGATGCGCTTTCCCGCCGCATGGTGGAGCTTATGAATCAGGATGCCGCGGCTTACGACAAGTTCTCCGCCGCCTATAAACTGCCCAAGGAAACAGATGAGGAGAAAACCGCGCGCAAGGCGGCCATAGCCAAAGCATCGCTTGACGCGACCCTTGTGCCGCTTGACATGATGAAGGCCGCTTTAGACGCGCTTGAGCTTACAAAAAGCCTTGTTAACCGCAGCAACCCGAACCTTGCAACGGACGTTGGCGCGGCGGCGCTTAATCTGAAAAGCTGCGCAAGAGGAGCATGGCTTAACATATTGATAAACCTGCCCAGCATTTCGGAAAAGGCGGAGGCCGAAAGAATACGCCGTGAGGGCGAGAGCCTTCTTAATGACTGCGAAGCGCTTTCCGATGAAATATATTCAACTATACTTGCACAGACAAAGGAGAAATGCGATGCGTGAGCTTAGGGGCGCGCCCGCCGCGGCGGCACTGCTTGAAAACGTGGCTAAGGATATAGCCGAATTGTCCACCCGGGGTATTGTGCCCTGCTTGGGCGTTGTGCGCATAGGGCAGAACCCTTCGGACATATCATATGAAAAGGGAATTATAAAGCGCTTTGAGGGCATGAAGGCAAGTGTTCGCCTTACTCAGCTTGACGAAAACTGCACGCAGGACGAGGCGGAGCAGGCAATACGCTCACTTAACGACGATAAAACCGTTCACGGCATACTTTTGTTTTTGCCCGTGCCCAAGCATCTTAACGCGTTCGCTCTGCGCTCGCTTATAGACCCCAAAAAGGACGTTGACGGCGCAAATCCCTTAAGCGCCGGGCTTTTAGCAACGGGGCGGGACTGCTTTGCCCCCTGCACGGCGGCGGCCGTTACGGAGCTTATTTCGTACTATGATATACCCCTTTCGGGCAGGGATGTTTGCGTGGTTGGCAGGAGCGCGGTTGTGGGCAGGCCGCTCGCAACGCTTTTGATTAACCTTAATGCCACCGTAACCGTTTGCCACACAAAAACGACCGACCTTGCCGCCCATACCAAAGCGGCAGATATAATAGTCGCCTGCGCCGGAAGCCCCGCCATGCTTAAAGAGAACATGGTGAATGAAACGAGCTATGTTATAGACGTTGGCACAAGCCTTTTTGAGGGCAAAATAGTGGGCGATGTTTCACCCTCGGCGCGCGAGAAGGCCGCGGCGTGCTCGCCCGTGCCCGGCGGAGTGGGCGCGCTTACAACTTCCGTTTTGCTTAAGCATACGGTTGAATCGGCAAAGCGCGGATAAACTTAATACTTACAGACAAAATAAAACCCCGGCGGCTTTCGTCGGGTGTCCGTAAAACAGTAAAAGCCAAGCGGTAAAATGTCGCTTGGCTTTTATCATTGCCTGCACTACATAGCCGGATTCTATGTATAGAAGTGCGCCCTTAATCTACTGGACAAACTGGAATTTACCTTTATAAATCAATGCTGATTTCGTATTTATCGTCAATGAGTATATAATTCGCAT
>CAZRHS010000079.1:0-5105 GCA_964600045.1 uncultured Clostridium sp. | reverse complement strand
CAGCGTGGACCTTGTTTTCAGCAATGGCTACACTTTAACCGACATTCCCTATTTCAACGGCTACTATGTAAGGCCGGGCGAGCCGGTAATGGTTGCCTACCCGGGCTTTGATTATGTTCTTGTTGCCGTTAACTACGGCGCGTTCTGGAGCGCCGCCGAGCTTACGGACGAGTGCACCGTTGAGATTACCCTGAACACCGCCGGCAAATATAAGGCCACATACGAGGCTTTAAGCCAGAATTATTCCTTTGACCGCGATGAATACGATACCGATGAGCAGTTCGCGAACTTCCGCGCCATGAAGGGCGGCAATCTGAAGGAGAATTTCCTTTACAGGGGAGCATCCCCCGTGGACAACAGCCGCGACCGCGCCCCGTATACGGATGCTTTGCTTGAGGCGAACAATATCGCCACGATAGTTGACCTTGCCGATTCGGAAGAGGATATGCAGTCTTTCATAAGCGCCGAGGATTTCGCTTCCCCCTATACGCTGTCCCTTTATGAGCAGGGCAAGGTTATTCTGCTCGACATGGGCGCAAGCTTTGATTCGGACGCGTATAAGCAGTCCGTAGCCGCGGGACTTAGATTTATGATGCAGAATGAAGGCCCCGTTTACATACACTGCATGGAGGGCAAGGACCGCACGGGCTTTGTGTGCGCCCTTATAGAGGCCCTTATGGGAGCGAGCTACGACGAGATGCGCGCGGACTATATGCAGACATACGCCAACTATTACGGCGTAACCGAGGACGGCACGCCCGAGCGCTACACCGCCGTTAAGGAGCTTTATTTTGACGCGTTCATGGAATATTTCAGCGGCTTAGAGGACGTTGAGGCGCTCAAAACCGCCGACTATACAGAGGGCGCGAAGGCCTATCTTACCGCCGCCGGAATGACGGAAGAGGAGATAAGCGCGCTAATAGATTTCCTTTCAAAATAAAAAAGGATAAAAATTGTTAACAATTTCTCCACTATCCTTTTTGTAAAGTTGGAGTATAATATGCTCCGGCGAAAGCCAAAGGAAAAGAAAGGAAGTAAAAACGAAATGAAGAAGACACTTTGCATGATCATCGGCATAATTGCCGCGATAGCAATGCTGGCGGGCTGCGCCGCCGAATCCACCACCACCGAGGATGCCACCACCCCCGATGAGACCGCGGCCGTGACCGATACCACCACCGATGACGCCGCCGCCACCACCACTGACGACGCTGCCGCCACCACTACCGATGACGCTGCCGCCACCACTACTGACGACGCTGCTGCCACCACTACCGAAGAGGTTGTTTACGTTGGCGAGTATACCGACAACGACGGCACCGACTGCAAGCTTGAGATTGCCGAGAGCGAGGAAGAAGCTGGCAAGTACATCGTTCAGCTTGGCATCTATCGTCTGGTTGACCTTGACGGCACCGGCGAAGTTACCGAAGAAGGCCTGGCCTTCACCGCTATCGATCCTGCCGACGGCACCATCGGCGGCGTAATCACCATAGACGGCGACAAGGCTACCGTAACCTTCACCGATTCCACTTGGGAGTACATCGCCAACGGCGACAGCTTTGAGTACACCAAGACCTCCGACACTCCCACCATCCAGGCCGCGGAGTAATCGAGTAATCGAAAAAAACCAAATCAATACCCAAAAACAAACCGAGCCGCCCGCAAGGGCGGCTCGTGGTGGTATTAAAGAGAAAAGGAGCAGGCGAACCCGCTCCTTTTGTATTTCCCTTAGTTATCCGCTCTCTGGTAGCCGCAGCGCATGGCTACGCTTGCCTGGTGCAGCACTTTGCCGAGGGTTGATGTGGCCTCCTCTTTGGCCATGGCGGCAAGGGCATCGTTTGCCTTGGCGGTCAGTGTGAAGTCGCCCGCGTCAATCATCTTCTTGTCGTATTCATAAACAAGTGCCGTGCCGCGGTTGGCTATGGCCGCCTGGTAGCGCTCTATCAGCTGTATGCACGCGCCGTAGTTCGCGTCCGCCATCGCGCCGATAAGGCGATTTGTCCAATAAAACGTGTCGGTTGAAACGTCCATCGTAACCTTGTCGAGGTACGCGGGCATCTTGTCCACGTTTGTGTAAACCGGCAGGGCGGCGTTGAAGGGGTTGGCGCCGAAGCATATCCACTCAAGCGCGCTTATTTCATCCGGCACATAGCCGCGCAGCTGCAGTATTGCCATAACTCCCGTGCGGCTTATGCCTATGGGGCGGTATTTCGCCCTCTGCTCGCGCGAAATCTTGCAGTATGGATCAAACGGCGTTCCCTGATAATAGGAAGAAAGAATGTACTTCACGTCCTCAACCGTAACCTTATGCTCCGGCACAAAGGACCAGGGAATGTTGTCGCTTTCGGGCGTGTAATCCGCGTCCGGCCCGTCCCAGCGAACGGTTGTGGGGTTGAAGTAGCGCCCCATGAACCAGGCGCGGGGAGTGTTGTAAACGTGATCCGCGTCGCTGTGGGAGCCGAAGGCAAGCCTCGGGTTAAATTCGCCCTCCGGATTCAGGTCAAGATGATTCTTCTCGATGAACTCCTTAAGGTCATCGGAGCACATATAGTTCTTCTTCTCGCCAAAAGCGTCCGCAAAATCAAAATTATCAAGACCGAACTGGTTCGGCATTATAACGTAGCGGTCGTCCGGCACGCGGCAGGCTATCCAATGGTGGCCGCCTATGGTTTCCATCCACCAAATCTCGTCCTTATCCGAAAACGCGATGCCGTTGGATTCATACGTTCCGTATTTTTCAAGCAGCATGCCAAGCCTTTCCACGCCCTCACGCGCGGTGTGAATATAGGGCAGAACTATTACAACCAGGTCCTCCTCGCCTATGCCGCCGGGAATATCCTTGCCCTTGGCGGTCTTTTTGGGCTGAAAGCGAACCATGGGGTCCGCGCCGAGCACTCTGGGGTTAGTGGTAATCGTTTCGGTTGCGGTCATGGCCACGTTTGCCGCGTTGATGCCGTTCGCCGCCCAAAGGCCGTGTGTCGTGTCCACGCTCGGGGTGGAGGTGTAGCGCAGGGGATTTTCCGGAAGCGGTATTTCAAGATGCCCTATTTTGCTTTTGTAAACCTTCGGCTGATCCTTCGGAAGAACCACCGTAAGCCGCTTTTCGTCAAAGAAACCGTCGTCATTGCGGGCGATCATGGTTGAGCCGTCAAAGCTCGCCTTTTTGCCCACAAGAATAGTTGTGCATGCCATAAAACTCATTTCCTTTCATTACAAAATAAAATCTTGCTCCGCCCTAAGGCGCGTTGTTTTCCCGTATACACAAATGATACCACAGTATTCATCAAACCTCTATCGGGGAAATGTGAAAAAAGAGATGCGGCGGGTTTGTATGATTGTCATTCCATTGGTTTTATGCTAACATAAAAAAGAATTATAAGTTATAAAATGAAACCCCGCCCGGGGGAAAATAAAAAAATTAAGATTACAAACGCAGGAATATAATAACAGGGGGTATCAGGATGTTTTCTCAACGCAAAAGATTTAGCGCTTTACTCTTAATTACGGTAATGCTGCTTACGTGTACTCTGTCAATTACCTCATTGGCGGCGGATGAAACCGAGGTGCCGGGAAAGGTATACGAGTTTGATAATAAGAGCGGCTATGATTTTGATGACGGCTCATACGAAACCGCGAACGGCGACAATACATACGGAACGTTTTATGTAAGCGGCAGTTTAACCGATGCCGGCAAAAAATCCGAAGTGCCCGCCTACGAAGTCAGCGACGGAAGCCTGTCGTTCTATTATAATTACACGGACGCTTTACTCAACGCCGGCGAGAATGAATGGCATCTTGTGGATGACAAGGTCAAAAAGATAGACGATATCACGTTATCCTCAAGCATTATGAAGGGCGCGATAATCATTCAAACATCCAAGGACAGAATGAACTGGGTGGACGATGAAATCATATTGAACGCCTTTGACGATACCCCCATCCGCACAAGCTCTGTTTACACCACAACCGACGTGCAGCTTATCAACGGCTGCTATTACAGGGTAGTTATTGCGTATAAACTGGCCATGAAAACCGAAGGGAAGAAATTTCTCGGTTTAATTCCCTACTCCGACACGGATTATAAGAGGTATGTCGAGGTTTATGAATTTTATGCCTATACGGACAGCGGCGAGGCCGAGGTGGCTGATCCGGACAGAACATACAGCCTTGGCACAAAGGCAAAGGTTAAGGATTCGGACGGTTACTTTGGCGAAGAGGTAATTGATAAGGATGATGTTCATTATGGCTGGGATCTCGGAAACTTTTTCGTAAGCGGATACACAGACGGAGTGAAGGACGCGGACGGGAACATGGTTTTCCTAAAAAACGTAGGCGACAAGGTTACGCTTTGGTTTAAGCTTAAGCAGAATATCAACGCCCTGAACGGCAATGAAAAGCTGTCCGTAGCGGCAAACACAGAAGGCTATGACCAATATTTCGAAACCGCGAAAACGAATCTTGGCCGTGGTTGCCTTATCATTCGCTATACTGATTACAACAACGTGAAGGCCGAGCCTACCATCTACACCAATTATCTCGAAGCGAATGCTTCTGTTGGGGCTGATACAAAAGTACAGCTTTTTGAGGAAGGTGATTACGAGGTTGCCCTTGATTATGATGTTACAAGAAGCGGTATCGCCGGTAAGACAGGGCATTACCGTATTTTCTTCAAGTTCTCCGTTCGCAACGGCAACTGCATGGTCTATCCCTTTGATGTCAAAACCGGCAGCGAACTGACAAACAGCTCCATGACCGAGAATGGCTTCCGTCTCGATCTGGCGAAGTCCAGATATTTGAAAATCAACCTCAAGCGCGAAACACTGAAGGATAGCGCCGACGGACTTGTTGAAGATACGCGCTTTAACGGCCCTGCGAAAGACGGTGCCGAGTATACAGATGAAGGAATCTATACTATAACCGTCAGCAATGAATACACAGGACAGATAACCACAAAGAAAATATATGTGGGTACGAATAACATTCTGCGCGCTTACATGACCACGGGTCTGACTATTCCCGAAATAACAGCCCTTATTGAAAACGGGGCCACAATTTCCGATGACGGCACAATCCAGCTTCCCACTCCCACGCCCGCCATTGAGGAA
>CAZRHS010000078.1:0-5378 GCA_964600045.1 uncultured Clostridium sp. | reverse complement strand
AGTTCGGCAACCAGCTTGGCAGCTGCCTTCTTGGAGCCCTCAGCGTCGTCCATGTTCTCCAGCCATTCCTTACCGGCGGCCTTCAGATCGGCGTCGCAGTAGTCAACAGCGATCAGCTTCTCTACCAGGTCAACCACGTGCGCGCGGCGCTGCTTGGTACCAAGGTTGATACCGAAGCCGAACTCGGCGTTGTCCTCGAACAGGGAGTTAGCCCAGGCAGGACCCTGACCCTTTTCGTTGGTGGTGTAAGGTACGGTAGGCGCGCTGCCGCCGTAGATGGAGGTACAACCGGTGGCGTTGGCGATTATCATCCTGTCGCCGAACAGCTGGGTTATAAGCTTGATGTAAGGAGTCTCGCCGCAGCCTGCGCAGGCGCCGGAGAACTCAAACAGGGGCTTGAGGAACTGGCTGTTCTTAACGGTGTACTTATTCATATCAAGCTCGCGCTCAGGCAGCTTGGTGGCAAATTCCCAATTGGCGCCTTCGGTCTCCTGTACGGTGTGCAGGGGAACCATGGTGAGGGCCTTGTTCTTGGCGGGGCAAACGTCTACGCAGTTGCCGCAGCCGGTGCAGTCCAGAGGAGAAACCTGCATGCGGAACTTGTAACCTGCGAGCTCCTTGCCGGTAGCGGGCTTGGTTACGAAGGATTCGGGAGCGTTGTCCTCATCCTTTACCAGGGCGGGCCTTATGCAGGCGTGCGGGCAAACGAGTGAGCACTGGTTGCACTGTATGCAGTTCTCGGGAATCCAGGTAGGAACGTCTATGGCTATGCCGCGCTTCTCATACTTGGTGGTGCCGGTGGGTACGGAACCGTCGGGGCTCATCATGGATACGGGCAGCTTGTCGCCGTTCTGAGCAAGTATGGGGGAGATGAACTGCGTGAAGTACGGATCATCGGTCACGGGCTTTACAACAGCACCCTCGGTGGTGGTTGCCCAGGACTCGGGATACTTGATTTCAACAACAGCGTTCGCGCCTACGTCGATAGCGTCATAGTTGCGCTTTACGACATCCTCGCCCTTCTTGGCGTAGGACTTCTTGGCGGCGGCCTTCATGTAATCGATAGCCTGGTCGGCGGGGATAACGTTGGCCAGCTTGAAGAAGGCGGACTGCATTATGGTGTTGATGCGGTTGCCCATGCCAACTTCCTTGGCGAGCTTAACGGCATCGATGTTGTAGAACTTAAGATGATTCTTGGCGATGGCGTTCTTCATCTTGGCGGGGAGCTCTTTCTCCATCTCCTCAAGCGTCCATTCGGAGTTGAGCAGGAAGGTGCCGCCCTCCTTGATACCCTCGGTTACATCGTAACGGGTAACGTAGGAAGGATTGTGGCAGGCTACGAAGTCAGCCGCATCGATGAGGTAGGGGCTCTGTATGGGCTTCTTGCCGAAGCGCAGATGGCTTACGGTGAAACCGCCGGACTTCTTGGAGTCATACGCGAAGTAGCCCTGAGCGTACATGTCGGTGTGGTCGCCTATGATCTTTATGGAGTTCTTGTTGGCGCCAACGGTACCGTCGGAACCAAGGCCGTAGAACTTGCAGGCGATGGTGCCCTCGGGAGCGGCGTTAACCTGCTCGGTTACGGGCAGAGAAAGGTTGGTTACGTCGTCAACTATACCAACGGTGAAGCGGGGCTTAGGATCGTCCTTCTTCAGCTCGTCGTAAACGGCCTTAACCATGGAAGGAGTGAATTCCTTGGAACCGAGACCGTAACGGCCGCCGATGATCTTAACATCGTTCCTGCCGGCTTCGGCAAAGGCGTTTACTACATCCTGGTACAGAGGCTCGCCCTGAGAACCGGCTTCCTTGGTGCGGTCCAGAACGGCGATCTTCTTGCAGGTGGCAGGCAGGGCGGCAAGGAGCTTGTCCGCGCAGAAAGGCCTGTACAGACGAACCTTGATGAGGCCCAGCTTTTCGCCGCGGGCGTTCAGGTAGTCGATAGCTTCCTCAACTACGTCGCAGCTGCTGCCAAGGGAGATGATTACGCGGTCGGCATCGGGTGCGCCAACGTAGTCAAACAGATGATAATGACGGCCGGTCAGCTTGCCGACCTCTTCCATATAATGCTCAACGATGGCGGGAACGGCAAGGTACTTGCTGTTGCAGGCTTCACGATTCTGGAAGTAGATATCCGGGTTCTGAGCGGAACCGGAAAGGTGAGGATGCTCAGGATTAAGAGCGCGCTTACGGAATGCGGCAACGGCATCGTAGTCGAGCAGCTTGCCCATATCCTCGTAGTCTATGGCCTCGATCTTCTGTATTTCATGGCTGGTACGGAAACCGTCGAAGAAATGCACGAAGGGGACGGAAGCCTTGATGGCGGAAAGGTGGGTAACCAGCGCAAGGTCCATAACTTCCTGTACGGAAGCGGAGGAGAGCATGGCAAAACCGGTCTGGCGGCAGCCCATAACGTCGCTGTGGTCACCGAAAATGCTCAGAGCATGGTAGGCAAGAGCGCGGGCGGATACGTGGAATACGCCGGGCAGCAGCTCGCCGGAAATCTTGTACATGTTAGGAATCATCAGCAGAAGGCCCTGAGAAGCCGTGAAGGTTGTGGTAAGGGCGCCTGCCTTAAGGGAGCCGTGAACGGCACCGGCTGCACCGGCTTCAGACTGCATCTCGGCAATCTTTACCTTCTGGCCAAAAAGATTGGTCCTGCCGTTTGCCGCCCACTCATCGGCAACCTCGGCCATGGGGGACGAGGGCGTGATGGGGTAGATGGCTGCAACATCGCTGAACGCATAAGCAACATGCGCCGCGGCGGTATTGCCGTCAATGGTCATTGTCTTTGCCATTTTGAGTAAATCCTCCTGATATATTTGTTGTATTCCCGCCGTTAATGCTTGCTTATCGGCGGGTACAGGCATTCTGTCCTATATTATAGTATTTTGCAGGTTTAATGTCAATCAAAGAAGGCAAATGCAGGAATCGGGTTTTTATGCGAAATTATATTTATACAATGCCGGAAAATAAGAAACAAAGCAAATTTTTTATATGATTGTTTATACAATTTCATAATTCTGCCATTGTAAAGCAGGATTGATTGCTTTATAATGTAAATAAAGTGTAAACTTACGGGAAAATAATATCTCCCTGATGAACGCGGGGAACAAAAATCTGATTAAAAATAATGATATAAAGGAGAGAATACCATGCCCGCAAATAACAAGATCCGCTCCGCCTATGTATCGCTTCCTTCCGCCGAGCGTAAGGTTGCTGACTTTATTCTGGATAACCCCGAGCGCGCAATGCGCATGGTTATCAACGAAATCGCCGCTGAGGCGCACGTTAGCGTGCCCAGCGTAACCCGCCTTGCCAGAAGGCTCGGCTACAAGGGTTTCCTTGATTTCCGCGTGGCGCTTGCGGGCGGCGTGGCCGCTAACGGCGCAACGCAAAAAATTTCACCCATAGAGGATGAAGACAGCGATGCCGCGGTTATCGATAAGCTTTGCGGCTACAGCATAATGTCCCTTGAGGACACATATCATGCCCTTGATAAAGAGGCGTTCTGTGCCGCCGCGCGCGACGTGGCTTCCAAAAAGCGCGTATTTGTTTGCGGCGAGTCCGATCTTTTGACAACCGACCTTGTCCGCAGTTTCAACATGATAGACGTTGAGGCCATATCCCTTAATGACGAGCTTAAGATGGGCGTTTATAAAACCAGGTTCACCGCGGACGATGCCATAATAGCCTTCTGCCGCAGCGGCCGCAACAAGGACATATTCGAAGCGGTTCTGGCCGCCAGGGATGCCGGCGCCACCACAATTTACTTCAGCAGCTACGGCGGAAACCAGGCCGTTCAGGCGTGCGACTATTTCTTCACCGCTTCCCAGATGGGTGCCACAAGGGTTCCGTTCAAGCTTGAGAATTCCTCTTCCATGACCACCCTGAGCAACCTTATGATAATACTTGTCGCCAGAATTCGCGGCAACAGCATAGCTTATAAGAAAAAGAGACAGTAAAAGGCAATGGCAAGCTATTTAAGCGACCTGCATACGCATACAAATTTTTCGCACGGCAAAGGCTCACCCGAGGACATAGTAATAGCCGGCATACAGCGCGGGCTTAAAAGAATAGCCATAACCGAGCATGCCCCGGCGCATGTTTTCTATGGCGTTCGCGGCGAAAAGCTGGAGCGCTTAAGAAAGGAAACCGAGCGACTGGCCAGCGTGTATTCGCGCGATATAGAGGTTCTTTTCGGCCTTGAGTGCAACCTTACGGCGTTTGGTGAGTGCGACGCGCCAAAGGACCGCAGCATGTTCGATGTGCTGCTGCTTGCGTATCACAAGGGCGTTGTGCCCAAAGACGGGTTTTTGATGAGGCGTTCGCTTGAGGCCATGGGGCTTCATAAGGCCGAACCGGAGCTTACGGCAAAGGCTTTGCTTGCGGCGGCGGAAAAATATAAGATAGACATTTTTGCCCATCCCGGCGAATATGTAAAGTGCGATATAGCAACTCTTGCGCGCGGAGCCAAGGAGCTTGGCACGATGATAGAAATTAATTCGCACCATGTAACCCTTACGGCCGACGATATACGCCTTGTCGATAAAATCGGCGCCGTTATGCGGCCGGACAGCGATGCTCATTCTCCCGAAAGGGTAGGCGAGCTTGCGCCCGCGATTGCCGCAGCTGAGGCCGCGGGAGTGGAACTTCCCGGCGACGGGCTGTAAAGAAACCGCAAAGACAAAGTAAATGCAATTATTCACCCCGCGCGTATTATTATGCAGTATGCGCGGGATTTTATTTAATAAGAGCGGCGAAACAGCGCTTAAACGACGAAAAAAGTCAGTTATATGAAGGAGCTTATCTATGATACGCAAAGCCGTCCGGGAGGACATTGACGCGATAGAGAAAATTTATATCGGCATACACGAGCGCGAGTCCGCCGGGCTTATGAAAATAGGCTGGCTGCCCAAAGTATACCCCGTGCGCGGCACGGCGGAGGCGGCGCTTGAAAGAGGCGATCTTTTTGTATATGAAGAAAACGGGAGCGTGCTTGCTTCCGCTATAATAAACCAAACTCAGGTGGATTCATACGCGCTCGGTAAATGGAGCGCAGTTGCGGACGATGATAAGGTTATGGTTCTGCATACGCTTGTGGTTGATCCCGATGAAGGCAAGCGCGGCATAGGGAGGGAGTTTGTTCGCTTTTATGAGGAATACGCGGCGAAACTTGGCTGCGAGTGGCTTCGCATGGACACAAACGAGAAAAACGCCGTTGCCCGCGCGTTTTATAAAAAGCTTGGCTATGACGAAATAGGCATTGTGCCCTGCGTGTTCAACGGAATCCCAGATGTTAAACTGGTGCTGCTTGAAAAAAGGGTGCTCAATCAGTAAATATACTTTTTCACTTCCGCCGGTGCGTCAGGATACGCGTC
>CAZRHS010000077.1:0-5389 GCA_964600045.1 uncultured Clostridium sp. | reverse complement strand
GGAGTCCAATAAAACCGCCTACCCGCTCCTATTTCTCCACCACCTTACTTTATCAATTGACCAAGATGCCTTGCCGCAGGGACTTCTTCCTTGACTTCTCCCCACCCGCATGCTATTATTTACCCATTAACCGAACAAATGTTCGGATATGTAGCGTAAATCGCGGAAGGAGATTAAAAAAATGAATGAGATGTACAGGGATTCCCCATCAGGAGAGGGGCAAAGCAGGCAAAGGAGGCCGAGACGGCGCGAAGAAAGCTTGAGCTTCACGCTTGCGGAAAAGCGGCTTAGGGAGATGCGGTTCGTTGAAATGCGCGTAGAGGACTCGGTTGAAGAATACCGAACCCTTGCGGCGAAGGGCATTGAGGCACTAAGGCGGTGCGACAAATCCATGGTAAAGCTTATAACGCACGGTATGCGCCTTACGCCGGAGGAGGTTCACGCGGGCCAGCTATCGTATTTGCGGCGCAGGATTATGGCCGACAGGCACGAGCTTAACGTTATGCGAAAGGCGCTTGATGCCGTGCGCGCGGATAAATACTTTAATGTGCTTGAGCTTGCGTACGCCCGGGGCATGAGCGATACGGAGATAGCGAAGGAGCTTAAATTTGAGCGCAGCATCGTTACCCGGCACAGGCGGCAGCTTGTGGGCATTATAGCCGTTTGCCTATACGGGGCAAATTGGGACGAGGCGGGGGATTAAGCGATGGAGCTTGTTCTTTACGGCAGACCGAACCCGCGGCAGGCTGAATTTTTCGCGTCAACCGCGGCGCATACCGCGTACGGCGGGGCAAGGGGCGGCGGCAAAAGCTGGGCCATGCGCAGAAAGCTGGTGCTTCTTTGCCTGAACTATCCCGGCCTTAACTGCCTTCTTTTAAGGCGAACGCTGCCGGAGCTTAGGGAAAACCACGTTATTCCCTTATTAAAGGAAATAGGGCAGGCGGTGAACTACAATTCAACCGAAAGGGTGTTCCGCTTCCCCAATTCAAGCCGGCTTAAGCTTGGCTATTGCGACGGCGCGAACGACGTTTATCAGTACCAGGGGCAGGAATACGACGTTATAGGCATGGAGGAGGCAACGCACTTTAGTGAGGAGCAGATGCGCTTTTTAACCACCTGCAACCGCACCACCAGGCGGGATTTTAAGCCCAGAATGTATTACACCTGCAACCCCGGAAACGTGGGGCACGGCTGGGTGAAACGCCTTTTTATAGATAAAATTTATGAAAACGGCGAACGCGCGGAGGATTATGCCTTCATCCCCGCAAGCATATACGATAACGAGGTGCTTCTGGCGGCGAATCCCGAATACCTTCGCGCGCTTGAAAGCCTGCCGGAGGATTTGCGGCGGGCGCACCTTTACGGGGACTGGGACGCTCTTGCCGGGCAGTATTTCAGGGAATTCTCCCGCGCGCGGCACGTTATAGCGCCGTTTGAACTGCCCGCGTGGTGGCGGCGCTTCCGCTCAATGGACTGGGGCTACAACGACCCCTGCTGCGTGCTTTGGCATGCCGTGGACGGCGACGGCCGGGTTTACACATACCGTGAGCTTTATGTGCGCGGGATGCGCGCGGACGAGGTCGCCGCGAAAATAATCGAGCTTAGCGCGAACGAAAGAATCAACTACACCGTGGCAAGCCCGGATATGTGGCAAAAGCGGGGAGCGATACTGAAGGGAGAGGGCTTTGAGGGGGAAAGCATAGCGGAGCTTTTTCAGCGCGCGGGGGTGCCGCTTACGGCGGCGGACAATGCCCGCGTTGCCGGCTGGCAAAGGGTTAGGGCATATTTGGCGGACGGGGCGGACAAAAAGCCCATGTGGCAGGCGTTCAACGCTTGCGAAAACCTTATCCGCACGCTGCCGCAGCTTATGTTTGATCCGCACAACCGCGAGGATGCGGCGGACGGCGAGGACCACGCGCCGGAGGCATTGAGATACGCGCTCATGTCCCGCCCGGCGAAAAGCTATATTAAAAGCGAACCTAAGCGCGCGCCATATAACCCGCTTGGCGGCGCGAACCCGAAAAGGGGTTTTATGAATCAATAAAAATCAGCACAACACACAAAACAGTAAATAAAGGAGAATTCTATAATGAAACAGGATCAGGAAAGGATTGAGCGCATATACGCGCTTTTTGATGAGTATGCCCGCGCTTACGCCGGGGAATGGAGCCGGCTTGAACGGTGCGAAAGAATGTACATGGGTGAGCATTGGCACGATGTGCCTAAAAAAGACGAAAGAGAGCCGCGGCCTGTTACGCCCGTGCTTCAATCAACAATAGAAAACATAAGGGCGGACCTTATGGACCAGATGCCCGAGGCGGTTATAACGGCGGACAGAGCCAAGGACGCGGAGCTTGCGGAGGCGCTTACCGCGCTTATAGCCGAAAACCACAGGCGCTGCGCCTATGAGCAGGAGTATTCCCGCCTTATGCACGATCTGCTTGTGGGCGGCTACATGGTGCACGAAACCGGCTTTGACCCCCGCGCCAACGGCGGCATAGGTGGCGCGTTCATACGCCACGCGGACGCGCACAGCATTATGGTTGACCCTCTTGCGGCGGACGTGCAGGATTCGCGGGCGGTGTTCAAGTTCGCGCCGTACCCAAAGGAATGGTTCAAATCAAGGTATCCGGAGGATTATGCCGAAATAAGGGCGGAAACGTCCTACGCCGTTCCGCTTGGGGATAGGTACTTAAGCCGGGGATATGAGGACACGGTGCTTATGATAGAGTGCTACGAAAGGGAGTTTGATTCCGCATCGGGCGTATACCGCGTGCACATGGCGAGGCTTGCGGGGCACAGAATGCTTGAGGACAGCCGCCTGCAAAGGCCGCTCGGGTACTGCGCGCACGGCGAGTATCCCTTTATAATAACGCCGCTTTTCCCGCGAAAGGGCACGGCGCTCGGCTACGGCTACGCGGATATGTTTGCTTCCCAGCAGCTTTATGCCGATAAGCTTGACCAGATTGTGCTTAAAAACGCGCTTATGGCATCGCGAAACAAGCTTCTTATAACAAACGCGAGCGGCTTTGACCCCGCGGACGTTGCGGACTGGTCAAAGGAGGTGCATTTGGGGGACAGTCTTTCCGGCATAACCTGGTTCGCCACAGCGCCATTACCCGCCTATATTACCCAATACGCCGAAGCATTGCGCGAAAGCATAAAGGAGGAATCCGGCTCAAACGAATTTTCCCGCGGCACAACATACGGCGGCGTTACGGCGGCAAGCGCCATAGCGGCCCTTCAGGAGGCAAGCGGCAAGCGCAGCAGAATGACGGCAAGGCTTGTGCACGGCGCGTTTGAAAAGGCCGTGCGGCAGGAGCTTGAAACGGAGCGCGAATACAGCGACATTGAAAGGCTTGTCAAAATAAGCGGAAAAAAAGAGCCCGTGAGGTTCACGGGCAGCGATATGTATACGCTTACAAAGCTTAATAATAAAATTCCGATTGAGTTTATTATAACCGTTAAGGCGCAGCGGGAGAACCGCTTCAGCGTTGCGGCGCATAACGAAACGATACTATCGCTTGTTAAGCTGAATATGCTCCCGCCCGAAGCCGCGCTTGAGCTTATGCTTTTCGACGGCAAGGAGCAGGCCCTAAGCCTTGTGCGGCAAAATAGCGTTAACCAAGGCTCAGCGAGCTGAATATAAAGCCGCTTTCAGTACCCTCGGCGCGAACAAGCTCGGCAGTCGCGGATGTAAGCTCGTATGTGTCCGCCGTGCCGGGGGTGCCGCAGCATATCATGCCGGAAAGGGACAATGTGCCGCCGTTCTCCTCCGCGCTGTCTATTACGAAAACGTAGTCCGTGTGCGGATAAACCGGCACCATAACGGCATTTTCGCTTAAATACGTGCCGTCGCCCTCAGTATATATACCATCGGGCAAGGATGAAGCGAAATACTCATTGTATGCCGCCTCGTATTCGCCTTTATCAACCGAAACAAACGCCGTGCCCTCATTTCCGCTCGTGAAAAGCCTTGTCATAAAGGCGCTTACGGTATAGGGGGAAGGATTGGCCGAATCAAAGTCCGAAAAGTCCGCGGCGCAGGCGGCGGAGAGGGCGTTAAGCGGGGCGATTATGGCCTCATACTCGGCAGCCGTTATCGTTTCGCCCACGCATTCGGGGTAAAACGCGTCCTTAGGTATTATATAAGAAAGCATACCGTCCTCCTCGGGGGCGATTGTGCCCGCGGGGAATATTACGCCGTAGCCCGAATCGGCCGCGAAAAAGAGGGAATATATATCAAGGGCGGACTCGATTGAGTCAACCGTAATATCCCCGTATGTAACGCTTCCTTCGGTTTCGGACAGATTGAATATCTGCTGAGCGGCGATTGCGGAGGCATCGTATACCATTGCGGCGGATGCAAGGGACAGCCTTTCGCCATTCTCATCAAGCACCAGTACGCCAAGCGTATTTTCGGTATTATCCTCGCCAAACGTTACGCTTTCAAGCAAAAACACGTTTGTGTACCCATTAGCGCTTTTAACCGAGCTTGTCACGGTCGCTCCCGCGGCGCTTTCGCCGTCCGCGTACGGCAGGTATTCTTCGCTAACCCTTGTCAGAAGTTCGTCCTTATATTCGCTAATCTCGGCGTTCGCTTCGTCCGCGTTGGGATATGGATCGCTGAACGTGGGCAGTTCACAGCTAAGCGTAAACAGGGCGGTGGACTCATCCGCGCCCTCGGGATAAAACACGGTTTCGCTTGTGTAGCTCACGCCGTCGCTTTCACTAAGCTCGCTTCCGCTGCCCTCGGGCAGGTTCGCTATGCGCTCATTACCCTGCTCCGCATCGGGCGTAGCAACGCTTTCGGGCGCGGGAGATTCGGTTTCATCAACCGGCTCGGGGGTAAGGGCGGGAGAGTTCGTATCGGCACAGGCGCAGAGCAGCAGGCCAAACGACAATATAAAAGCCAAAAAACATTTTTTCATAATAAAGCACCTCGCAAGCAGGATAACACACAACCGCGGGGCGCACAACAGATTATTTTAATAAAGGAGGAATAAGTGATGGCAAGAACGCGCAAGGCCGAAACGAAGGCCACGATAGCCATTTGCATAAACACATTGAGGGGCATCTGCGAAAACGCCGACGCGCGCGACGCGGACCGCATAGCCGCGGCAAAGCTGCTTATAGACGTGTGCGGCGGCAAAACCGATACCGACACCGAGCTTAGAGTGGTGCTCAAGGACGTGCCCGGGGAGTATGTGAGGTAGGGAACTCCTTCAGTCAAACCTTCGGTTTGCCAGCTCCCCCAAGGAGGAGGTTTTTGGAGAATTCAGGGTTTGATAAAGTAAGCATCGGTAGAGTTAAGCGAGACAGAAGCGGTTTCGCCGGACTCCTTCCGTCACGGCTACGCCGTGCCACCTCCCCGGCTTCGCCGGGCCAC
>CAZRHS010000076.1:0-5462 GCA_964600045.1 uncultured Clostridium sp. | reverse complement strand
GCTTAATTTCCAATGAGATTTACTTTATAAAAGTAGGATTTAGACGGTTCGGCTCATTGCCGGACTCCATTATTTCCCTGCCCCCGGCCCCATTCTCTTTTGTGCCGCCTTGCGCAATATGGCCGCGAAATCGGCGGCGAGGGGCATTACCTTATCCGCGGGGGTGAGCACGCCGTAGGCGAAGGGCTCATTTTCGCGCACGGGCAGGCAGGCGCAGCCCGAAACGGCGATGGGGATTTTATATTCAGGCAAAATTGTTATGCCGTAGCCCGCACTGGCTAACGCGATGCAGGACTGCTCATCGTCGCACTCTATATCCACCGCGTGCTGACGATGCACCGCAAGCACATCCTTTATGCGGTTTTTTGAATGGAAGGGTATCATGCGCTCCGGCAGGCCTATAATCGTGCGGTTCTCCAAATCCGCAATAGATATTTCATCTTGCTTTGAAAGCGGGTCCGTAAGCGGCACCATGGCGAATGAATTGAGCATGCAGAACTTTGAAAAGCTTATTTCCGGCTCCGCAATGGCCATGTTGTCGCTGCCAAGCATTATGTCCAGCTCCTGCCGCTTAAGCATGGCAAGAAGGCGCGCGTAATTATCGCACACTATGCGCGGCACGGCATCCGGACGACTTTTTCTGAAGGACGAAAGCGCCGCGGCGATAAGCCTTTTTTCTTCCTCTGAAGTGCAGCCGATGCGAAGCTGAGCGCGGCTCGCAACCTGCCCCACGTGCAAAACGGCCTGCTCCTCAGCCCGAACGATAAGCTTTGCGTCCGCATAAAAGCTTTTGCCCGCATCCGTAAGCTCAACGCGGTGCCTGTCCCTGACAAGCAGGGCAACGCCAAGCGACTCCTCAAGCAGGCGTATATTTCGGCTGATTGTGGGCACGGACAGATACAGCTGCTCCGCCGCCTTGCTGAAGCTTAGCTTTTCCGCCACCTGTATAAAGCTCATAAGCTGCTGAGTGTTCATTAACAGCCCTCCGAAGGTTCCTTTGTGTTTTAATTATTCTAACATGGTTTTAGCAATCCTTCAACCATATACGCGATTATATGTTATATTCTTAACGGAGATTGAGAAGGTTGTGTCAATATCAATTCTCCGCCGCAATAATATTCATAAAGAATAAAAAACGAAAGGACCAGTTGTTTATGAGCATTTCAACCATCCTTGTAGTGGGCGCCGGAACCATGGGTTCCAGCATCGCGCAGGTGTTTTCCTCCTGCGGATACACTACATACATGTCCTGCCGCCGCGCGAGCCATCTTGAGGACGCGGTAAAGAACATAGACACCGCTATCGACGGCCTTATCGCCAACGGCATGGCGGACGAGAGCTACCGCGAGAGGGTTCACGCCAACCTGCATTGCCTTACAACCGACCGCATTCCCGAAATCGCCGCCAAGGTAGACGTGGCCGTAGAGACCATAGCCGAGAATCCGGACGCGAAGCGCGAGCTTTATAAGACCCTTAACGACAATTGCCGCGAAGACTGCATAGTTTGCAGCAACACTTCCGGTATGGACGTTTTCACCGTAGCCGACGGCGTGCTGGATCACCCCGAGCGCCTTATTATAACGCACTGGTTCAATCCCCCTCATCTTATGAAGCTTATTGAGGTTGTTCGCGGCCCCAAGACCAGCGATGAGACCACCGCAACCATGAAGGCTCTGCTTGAAGGCATGGGCAAGAAGCCCGCCGTGCTGAACCACTTTGCCCCCGGCTTTATAGTAAACCGCCTTGCAACGGTTATCTGCCGCGAGCTTTATTACATGATAGACCAGGGCTGGATAAGCGCCGAGGATGCCGAGAACGCCATGCGTTATACCGACGGACTGCGCTACGGCTTTGAGGGCCCGCTTGCCCTTTGGGACTTTGTAGGCCTTGAAATCCCCATGACCGTGGCCAAGGGCGTACTCCCCTCCCTGTGCAACGACACGGACGGCATACCTTACGGCGAGAAGCTGCTTAAGGAAGGCAAGACCGGCGTGAAGGCCGGCGAAGGCGCGCTCAAGTGGGGCGATGTTGCCGAATACGTTAAGAAGCGCAACGCCCGCATCATACAGATGTCTAAGGTAATGGATCAGTGGGATAAGGAGGACAGCACCAATGAGTAATGAAAAATTCGCTTCCCTTGACAAGAAAAGAAAAGTTTACTTTATAGCCTGCCTTATAGGCGCGCTTATAGTCGGCCTTGCGTACACCTGGTCCGTTCTGCAGAATCCGTTCGTGCAGCAGCTTGGCGGCGAGGCCGTAACGGCCACCGTAGTGCTTTGCTACACCGTTACCGTTGTTTCCTCAACCATGTCTCCCTCCGTGTTCGGCTCCTTCACCCGTAAGCTTGGCCCCAAGAAGACCATATTCATCGGCACCCTTCTTTTCGGCCTTGGCTACATCGTGTCCGGCTACACCACCAGCATGGTTCTGTTCTTCATCTCCTTCGGCCTTGGCACGGGCATAGGCTCCGGCCTTATTTACCCCACCATTATGGGCTACCTTGCAACGCTCTTCCCCGATAAGCGCGGTACCGTTTCCGGCGTTGTCGCGGGCGTTTACGGCGGCGCATCCATACTTTGGTCCCCCATGCTTGCCGCTATCATTGAAAAGTCCTCCCTCGGCACGGCCACTCTGGTCGCCGGCCTTATGATACTGGTTATAATCATTCCCGTTTCGCTTATGATTCAGCCCGTACCCGAGGATTATATTGAGTACAAGCTTTCAACCGTTACCGCAACCGGCAAGAAGGCCGCCAAGAAGACCAACCTGCCCGACCTTACCCGCGGACAGATGGTTAAGACCAGCATGTTCTATGTTGCTCTTATAGCGTTCGCCTTCGGCTGCACCTCCGGCATGATGGTAATAAGCCAGGTTTCCTCAATAATGCAGAAGAGCTTCGCCCTCAGCGCGACCGAAGCCGCCCTGTATGTTTCCGTAATGTCTCTTATGAGCATGTGTGGCCGCTTCCTCTGGGGCACCGTTACCGACCACTTTGACAAGTATGTTACCCTCAGCATAATCTGCGGCCTGCCCATAATAGCCATGGGCGTGGCTTCCGTAGCCGGCGGCTCAATGGTTGTTACCGTTATATGCCTTGCCGTTACCGCGCTTTGCTACGGCGGCTTCGGCAGCACCATAACCCCGATTACCGCGGATCTGTTCGGCGCCAAGCACGTTACCGAGAACTACGGCGTAATGTACCTTGCGTTCGGCTTTGCGGGCCTTATCGGACCCCAGCTTGCCGTTAACCTCAGCGACGGCGGCAACTACTCAACCGCATTCCTCGTGGCCGCGATTATATCCGTAATCGCCCTGGTGATGGCCCTTATCGTTCGCAAGAAGGTCGCCTCCGCCACCGTGAAATAATAAGGTGAATTAAATCCGTTAAATTTAGATCCTCTCTTTCGGCACCGTGAGCTTAAGCCTGCGGTGCCGATTGCTGTTTTGGCGCGGATTACGCGAACTCCTCCGCCTATTACAACCTGTATAAAACCACGCTCGCGTTTGACATAAGGAGGACATAACATTCATAATGATTGACAGCGTTGTTGCGCTTTGTTACGATTAAGTTATTAAGGGCTTTGCCCTAAAAATAGGAGGTTCACATTATGGCATTCTGTCCTAATTGCGGCAGCAAAATCGAGGATGGCGCTGCTTTCTGCCCTAACTGCGGCGCAAGCGCCGGCGCTCCCGGCACCGCACCCGTCGTTCCCGCCTTTGATCCCAACGATCATACCAATGAATTTGATCCCAAGGATATTTCAGACAACAAGGTTATCGCCATGGCACCGTATCTGCTCGGCACAGTAGGCATCATAATCGCGCTTCTCGCGGCGCGTGACTCAAAGTACGCCGCGTTCCACAGCCGCCAGGCGCTTAAGCTTGATTTGGTGACAATACTACTTGGCATTGTATCAGCCCTGCTGTGCTGGACTTTTATAGTTCCCATCGCGGGTCTTGTATGCATTGTTATAGTGTTCGTTGTGCGCATAATAGGTTTCTTCAACGTGTGCTCCGGCAAAGCCAAGGATCTGCCCATTATCCGTTCCATGGGCTTTTTGAAATAAGACCAAATAAAACGAAAGAGCCGACATGAGCCGGCTCTTTTTTTAGTGGTTATTGTTTTCGGTTAGTTGGCTTTTCTCCTCTTTGCCGCAAGGGCGATGAGCATACCCGCCGCTATCATGGCCGCGGCTATCGCCAATATGCTGCCGTCTCCGGTTTGCGGAATGGCGGGGCTGATGGGGGTTACAACGCTCGTGCCGCCGGTTGTGCCCGTGGTCTTGCCGGTATTGGTGCCGCTGATTGTGCCCCAGCTTGATGAGCCGCCCCAGCTTGAACCGCCGGAGGTGCCGCCGGTTTTCTCGGAATCATGCTTGCTTGTGGTGCCGCCGGAGGCCTTTATGGTTTTGGTCTGCTCCTTGGCCCAGGAAGCGGAACTGTCAAACGAGGCGGTATAGACCACGCTGCCGTCCTTTTCGGTATACTTGCTTACCTTGGCGGTGGCGGTTTCGTTGGCGTCGCCCTTTCTGCAGTAGCGCGAGGCGGTGCAGCTGCTTAAATCATTCGACCACTTATAGGTTGTTTCGCTCCAGTAATGCGTATCGGTTCCGGTTACGGATTTGGAGATCATATAGGATTTGCCGTTGATGGTGATTCTGGCGTAAAGCGTATAGCCTATGCCCGAACCGCACGCTGTGCCGGCACCCACGCGATAGATATCGTTTGTGGTAACTTTATTTGTATGCGAGCTGTCGTTCGCGCACACGCTTGTTACGGTGCAGGATGCGTTGTTGGCGGACCATTCGGCCGAATGGGTCCAGCTGTGGTCGCCGTAGTCGCCCTCCGCGCCGCATACGCAAACGCCCTTCGTGGTGCAGGTTGCGCCGGTATAAGTGTGCTTAGCGTTTTCGGTTAATCTTGCCTGGCACGCGCCGCACTTTTTGTAATGCGTGCCGTCGCCGTTATCAACCCATTCTTCCTGAGTGGCTCCGCAGCTGCAGCCCTCCGCCAGCGCGGTTCCCGCCGTAAGCAACAGGACCAAAGCCAGTAATACCGTTGCGATTCTCAGCGATTTTTTCATTTTGTTGTTTCCTCCTGTTACGTGTAATGGAACGATGTGTGAACGGTCATATAGTATATGTACCATATTTTTGACGTGTTTGCAAGCATGTTTTGGATTATATTACAAAATATACTAAAATTTGCCTAAATTTTAGGAAAAGTTGGGGCTTCGCCTGCGCTTAGGTTCTGAAGAGATTTGCTTTATGAATGTGGGGTTTAGAGAGTTGGCTGTTGACGAACGGACTTTATAAAGTAAGTATCGGTAGAGTTAAGCGAGACGGATGCGATTTCGCCGGACTCCTTCCGTCAAAATGACTAAAGTCATTTTGCCACCTCCCCCCATCGGTGGAGGCTTTTGGTTTTGGCCTAATTTCGATTTTCCTGTTCAAAAAAGAGCC
>CAZRHS010000075.1:0-5547 GCA_964600045.1 uncultured Clostridium sp. | reverse complement strand
ATGACCTTTTCCCTTATCGTTCCCGTATACAATGCGCAGCCGACCCTGCGCCGATGCCTTGACAGCATAGTAAATCAGCCTTTTTCGGATTATGAGCTGCTGCTTATAAACGACGGTTCTGCCGATGCAAGCGGCGACATTTGCCGCGAGTATGCGGACAGGTATCCTGCCATACGCTATTTTGAAAAGGAAAACGGCGGGGTATCGTCCGCGCGCAATCTGGGGCTTGATGAGGCGCGGGGCGAATACATACTGTTTGTCGACAGCGACGATTTTGTTTCGCAAGACTACTTTGCATCGATTTCAGATGCGCTGAAGAATAAAGCGACAGACCTTTTGATGTTTGGATACCGCAACTTCGGCGGCATATCCAAAGAATGTGATACAGGCGAATTTTATGAAAATGCGGCGCTTGGCATTGCGGAGCGGGTTTCTTCTGCCATGCGGCAGTATCTCTTCAGTTCGCTTTGGAGCAAGGTGTTCAAAAGACAAATCATCGAGCAGCACAATATCCGTTTTGCAAATGATTTGGCAATAGGCGAGGATCAGCTTTTTATATTCTCTTATGCCATGCATATAGCCTCCATAAGCTCTGTGGAGAGCGCGCTTTACAACGTGGATATAAGCGACGGAAACTCCCTTTCCCGCAAAGCTCGTCCTTATCTGACCAAGCAGCTGATGGAAGTCAACCGCAGAATGTATGCCGCATATCGCGCGGCTGAGCATTCGCCCGAGGCGGCGCGGCACTACGAGGAAGCGCTTTCCTTTATGACCTACCGCAGCGCGTATTCCTGCTGCAAGGAACTGCTTAAGTTCGATATTTCCCCGAAGCAGCGCAGGCGGGAGATACGAGAAATTTGCTCTTTGTATCGGCAGGAAAATGTAAAGCCTGTCGGCTGGAAGTGCGCGGCAATAGCCCTGCCAGTCCGCCTTGGCTTGAGCATTATAATAGATTTGCTGATATGCGTGAAGGGGAAATGAACATAAAGAGGGGGAAAAGCTCATGAACCCTATAAGGGTACTGATAATAACAGGAAGCATGGACGTTGGCGGGATTGAGAATCAGCTTATGCACTTGCTGCGCAATGCGGACAAAAGCAAGTTCCAAATTGATTTTACCACCACCATGGAACACCCGTTTTATAAAGACGAAATTGAATCCCTTGGCGGCAAATGCATTCGCATACCCGCAACGGACGGGCGGCATTTTTATCGCCAATGCAAGGCACTTTATAATATTATGAAGGATGGACAATACGACATTGTCCATTCCCATGAGCTTTTTCACAGCGGCATGGTTTTGCTTACCGCTAAGCTTGCCGGGGTTAAGCACCGCTTTGTGCACGCGCATAATTGGTCGGATGATGACGGCAGCGGCAGAAAAAGCATTGTACGCAGGGTTTATAATTCCGTAATGCGCCGATGGATTCTGCGCTACGGCACGGACTTTTGCGCCTGCTCCACGCTTGCGGGCAAATTCCTTTACGGCGAGAAGAAGCTGCACGATGCCAACTATCATTTGATATTCAATTCGGTTGATACGGCTAAATTTATCGATAACTATGATAAGCGTGAATCCGGCGAGTTTTGCGACAACGGATGGACCAACGTTATTCAGGTCGGGCGCTTTTCTGCCGTGAAGAATCAGCTTTTTACCGCGCAGATAGCAAATGAATTCAAGCGGAGGGACAAGAAAATACGCATACTCTGCGCCGGAAATAACGGCGGCGAGTACGAAGAACGGGTGCGGGAAAAAATAAAACAGCTTGGCGTAGAGGATTATATGCTGCTGCTTGGCGTAAGAAAAGATATAGATACGCTTATGCGTAAATCCTCCGCGTTTCTGTTGCCGTCGCTTTACGAGGGTATGCCGCTTGTAATGATAGAAGCGCAGGCGGCGGGGCTGCCGTGCGTTACGGCGGACACATATTCAAGAGAGGTTGACTATAATATAGGCTATGTTCAATGGCTGCAACTTGCAAAGAGCGCGGCAGAGTGGGCGGATGCGGTTGAACGCGCCGTTGATATGGGGCGCGCCGATAAAAGTGCGGTTGTATCCGCTGTTGAAAAATACGGCTTTGATTCAAGAGTGTTCGCAAATAGGCTTTGCGAGTTATACGAACAGGCAATGAAGAGCGGGGAGAGGGCATGAAGCAGACATTTGGCAAAAGAGGCTTTGTAACAATCGCCACCGGGCATGAGCGGTATTATGCGCTGGCAAGAAATCTTTTGCGCTCGTATCGCCTTGCGGCGGATGAGCCTGTTCCGTTTGCGATAATTGCCGATAGGGAAAACGAATATACAAAAGAGTTTGATAACGTTATTGTGATTCCCGATGCTTCAAACAGCTATAACGACAAATTGAAGCTTTTCAGAGAACTGCCGTATGATGAAACCATATTCATTGATGCGGATAGTTTGGCCTACGGCAATCTGAACGCCTGGTGGGACATTTTCAAAAACGCCGGGGATTTTGCCCTGTTTGGCTATGCGTGGCGAGACTTAAACTGCGGCAGAGGGTGGTTCAATCCGTCCGGCATGAAGGAATTTCAAAAGGATATATCATTTATTCCGGACTTTAACGGCGGCGTGTACTATATGCGCAATACCGAAAAATGTGAAAAGGTATTTGAAATAGCAAACCATTGCGCAAAGCACTATCATGATTACAGCTTTAACAATTTCAAAGATCCTGCCGATGAGCCTGTGCTTGCTTTGGGCATAGCGGTATGCGGCTTTGAACCGCTTGATTTGCATGGGGAACTTGTTTTCGCTCCGCCTATGAAAAAGCTTGAAGCGGATATTTCCGTCCCTTATGCGGTGTTTCATCAATCGGCTGACAAAAGCTATCCCGCAAGGCTTATTCATTTCAGCAACTATCGCACACAGCTTTGGTTTTATCGTAATGAAGTGATAAAAATGAACAAACTTTACGGGGGGGCAGGATTATTATATACAATGCCGAACGGCCTGCGCTGCCTGCTGCTGAAGGTGAGCGATATTGTTCCGTTCTCTAAGCGGGTTATACGGAAAATTAAGAGGACTTTGCATATATGACCAACATTCTTTTCTTCATCGAATCTCTATCCGGCGGGGGAGCGGAGAAGGTGCTGCGCAACCTTGTGAACGCCATGGACCAAACAAGGTTTAACATAACGGTGCAGACGCTTTATCGCGAGGATGCGGAGAAGTACCTTGCCCCGGGGATAAAATATAAATACTGCTACGGCAAAAAGAGCCGCGCGAGTGACATTGTCATGCGCCTTGAGGCCGCGGCGGGGCTTACGTACCCCAAATATATAAAGGATAATTACGATATTGAGGCGGCGTACCTTGAATGCGGCGCCACAAAGATTATGGCCGGCTCAACCAACAAAAGCGCGCTTAAGCTTGCCTGGGTGCATTGCGATCTGAAGAACCGCATAGGCGATCCTTACGCTTTTGCCGCGGACACAAAGAAATATTACTCTAAATATGATTATGCCGTTTGCGTGAGCGAAAACGTGCGGCAAAGCTTTGTTGAGCTTTACGGCGATACGGTAAAGGCCGTAACCGTATACAACACGATTGACGATGCTGAAATTATAAAAAAGGCATCAGAACGCCTGCCTGAGGGCATTGAAAAGCGGAGGCTGACTCTGGCGATAGTGGGCAGGCTGACCCCCCAAAAAAAACTCCTCAGAGCCCTTGCGGCGCATAAAAAATTGATTGATATTGGGCTTGAACATGACCTTTGGATTATAGGTGAGGGCGAGGAAAGGCCGATGCTGGAGGCCTATATACGCGAGAACAATCTTGAAAGCTCGGCTAAGCTTCTCGGCTTCAGGGAAAATCCGTATTGCCTTATGCGGGCGGCGGATCTGCTTATATGCTCATCCGTGTTTGAGGGCTTCAGCACGTTTATAACGGAGGGGCTGATACTGGGTAAGCCTATCGTAACCACCGATGTCTCCGGCATGCGTGAACTGCTTGGAAACAGCGAATACGGCCTTATCACAAAAAACGACGATGATGATTTTTACACGGGCGTAAAGCGTATGCTGACCGAACCCGGACTTATGGCGCGCTATGCCGCGGCATCATCCAAGCGCGGCGCGGACTTTAAGCGGGAAAAGCTTGCGCGGGATACGGAAGAATTTTTTGAAAATGAACTTATGGCAAAGCGGAGACGGTAAATGGGCGTAAAGGTTTATTACCTGATGGTCGCGGCGGTGCTGCTTTTCGCGGCGTTCATGCCGCAGCACGGCCGGAAGAAAAAAGCATATATCATATTGATGGCCGTATTGCATGCGTTTGTCTGCGGTTTCAGATATATGTATCTTACCGGGGACTTGAGGAAGTACGCCTGGGGATACTATACCATAACGGATTACGGTTGGTTCAGCGAAGATGTGTTCGCGGGCGGGCGAAACTTTGGCTTCTTCTGGCTGCAAAAGCTTTTTGCCACCCTTTTCAACGAGAATTTTCAGGTTTTTCTTATATTCATCGCAATAGTTATCGAAATTGCCGTTGCGATTGTGATATATCGCTACTCTCCCGCGCCGTGGCTTAGCTATCTGCTCTGGAATTGCTTCGGCTTCTATGTGTTCGGCTTCAGCGCAATAAAGCAGGCGCTTGCCATGGGGCTGCTGATGCTTGCGTTTATGGGCATAATGGAGGAAAAACCACGAAAGTTCATTATATGGACGCTGCTTGCGGGCTGCGTGCACACGCCGGCGCTTATATTCCTGCCCGCGTACTGGATAGCCAAGAGCAAATTGAACACGCAAAAAATTATAGTTTACATTGTGGCGGCGGCACTCATATTCGTATTCCGCAACCAGATTGTTACAACGCTAAGCAGCTTTTATTATGATGAAACGGACTTCGCTACCGCCGATCGTCTTGGCGGCAGATTCATGATGATAGCCGCTATGGGCGTTGCGGGCGTTCTTCTTCGCGGCTTTTCGGGAAAGGATTTTTCAAAGCTTTTCAACCTTATGGTTGTCAGCGCCATATTGCAGATGTTCTCGGGTTTTGATAACGTGTTCAGCCGCCTTACGGATTACTATTTCCAGTTTATGATAATCTATATGCCCATGATGTTCTATCCGGAATATGATGAGATTATAGGTAAAAGCCGGCATTTCGCCCTTAACCGCCGGCAAAAGGCGCTGGCGCTCGCCTGCGTTGTGCTGCTCGCCGGGCTTTATTATTACACTACCGACCTTGATCAGCAAATAGACTCCGAAGTTGATAACTATCTTAACTACCGCTTCTGCTGGGAGGTGACGGAATGACTTTTTCCGTAATAATCCCCTGCTACAATTGCGTGTCCACGCTTGCGGCTACCGTTGCCAGCGTGCGCGGGTGCGGCCTGACGGACTACGAAATAATACTTATAGACGATGGCTCGTCCGACGGCACGGCTGAGCTTTGCGATTCGCTCTCATCAAGCTTTGGCGAGGTGCGCTGCCTTCATCAGCAAAACGCAGGCGTTTCCGCCGCCCGCAACCGCGGCATAGCCGAGGCTGAAGGCGAGTATATATGGTTTGTCGATGCGGATGA
>CAZRHS010000074.1:0-6146 GCA_964600045.1 uncultured Clostridium sp. | reverse complement strand
AGTGCTGTTTTGCCTGTGTGCGATGCTCCTGTAATTAAAATAATCATATCAACCACCCCGTCAAATTCTTATTTATTGATCTGTTTCTATCTTATCACACGAAATCAGATTATAAAAGAACAGGCACAGCAGTTCAATCTGCTATGCCTGTTAACTGTCTTATGATGCCGGCGAATTTCGTCGGGGTTTAGCTTATCTCAACTATATTTTAGTTGAGCTTTTTGTTCTTGCGGTTAACCAGCCAGCCGACGAACATGAACGCGGCGAACACGATAAGGTACCAAACGTTCTCTATGCCGTGGCCAACTATGCAGGCATAAACCATGAACAGGCAGCTTATAACGCCAAGCGCGGGCAGAACATAGCGGCGCAGGGCGTTTTCCTGGGTTTCTTTCTTCATCCAGGCGATGAAAACGGGGATATACATGGCGTATATGGTAACTATGGGCAGCTCCGAAGCATCGAATATAAAGGCGCCGGACCAGGTGCAGGCAACGCTTGCGATATAGAAGTAGAACGCCCAGAACGCGGTTACAAGCAGCGCGAAAGCGGCGGCGTTGTTGGGCATGTTGGTTTCGGCATCAACCTGGGAATAAACCTGGGGCCTGGGGCCTTCGCCGCGGATAGCCAGGGAATACATGCCGCGCGTGCAGGCAAGCATAAGGCCGTTTGTGGTGCCTATGCAGGAAATGGCTATGAACAGGTTAAGTATGTTTCCGAGTACGCCGCCGAATATATTGGTGAAGGCAACGGTTGCGCCGTCCGCCATAAGGCTTTCCACGCTCGCTCCGCCGGCAACGCCAACATAGTAGGCAATGTATACGGCCATTATTATAATGCCGCCTATTGTAAGAGCCTTGGGCATGTTTTTCTTGGCATCCTCAAGCTCTGAATTGATACTGGTCGCTATTATCCAGCCCTCGTAAGCGAACGCGGTTGAGCAGACGGCGGCAAGGAGCAGAGCGCTCTTGCTGGTTTCGCCGGGAACTATGCTCGCGGCCGCGGCAAAGTTATTAACAAGCATGTGCGTGGGGCTGACAAGACCCGCGATAATGCCAACAACCGCCATAAGTCCGAGCGGGATAAGCTTTATTATGGTCATGCTGGTCTGCAGCTTGCCGGCAAGCTTGGGGGAAATGGCGTTTATAAAATAAGCGCAGCACATTATGAACATGGTAAGCGCCAGGCACTCCGGGCCCGCCGCGCAGCCGCCCTCGGCCGCGGGAATAACCAGCGGGAAATCAGGCCAGCAGGAGGTTATGAAAACAAGCAGATACCTTGCGCTGAGCCAGCAGAGAACGCCGGTGAGGGTGGGGTTATAAATGGTGGAAGAGAACCAGCCTACATAGTAGGCATACTTACTGCCTACGGTAGCCTCGGCATAGTCAACGAGTCCGTTTACTTTAACGTATTTCTGCGCCATCATGGCGAAAGTGAGCACGCAAACGAGCATTATAACGCCGCCGATGATCCACGCCAGTATGCCCAGCGGAAGGTCGCCGTCGGTCTTTTGCAGAATGGTCTGAGCCTTAAAGAATACGCCGGAGCCTATAACGATGCCTACTACCATGCAGATGGCAGTAAACAAACCGTATTTTTTCTTTAGCTTAGACGTGGATTCCATATCCGATTCCTCCTGAGTTTTAATTAATAAGAGGCAGTTAGATGAAAGAAAGTACACTAACTGCCCCTCAACGTATAAGTAGAGCTATTATACGCACATTGCCCGCCGCTGTCAATGAAAAGTTTACATTTGCGTTACATTTTTGTATATAATATATATCCCCCTATGTGCCTTATAAAGCTCCGCCTATCCTGATTCAGTCATGCTTTCTCTTTTCGTGGTCCTCCTCAATCCTGCTCTTCCAGTCCGCACCGAGCGGTCTGCAGCACCTTACCGATGTTACAGCCTCGCTCACAACGCTGTAATTAAGCTGAGTGCCCTCGCCGTCGCAGGTATACGTTACTGCCCTGTCCGAGCCAATGCCGAAACGGCGCGCGGTTTCAACGGCGTCTATATTCGCGCCAAGGAACAGGAATTCCCAGCCGTATCTGCTCTTCTGCCGCTCTATCATCATTTTTACGGTCTGTGCGTCATAAAGCCGGCTTGCGTTCTCCATGCCGTCCGTTATTATAACGAAAAGCGTATGCGCGGGAACGGCCTCCCTGGACGAGTATTTATGAATGTTTCCTATGTGGTGAATTGCGCAGCCTATCGCGTCAAGAAGGGCGGTGCAGCCGCCAACGGTGTAATCCTTTCTGGTCATGGGGCGAACGTGGCTTATTTCGCACCTGTCGTGAAGCACGCGGCAGGTATTGTCAAAAAGAATGGTTGAAACGTACGCGTTGCCCGCGCCGCTTTCCTCCCGCTGCCTTTTAAGCATTGAGTTGAAGCCGCCTATCGTGTCGTCCTCAAGCCCGCTCATGGAGCCGCTGCGGTCAAGTATGAACACAAGCTCGGTTATGTGGTTCTTCAAGTTCTCGTCGGTGCCGGTGTTGCTGTTGGTGTTCTTAAAATTCTTTTTCATAATAAAAGCCTCCCCGTTTGTTTTTTGCTGAGCATAGCTTAGCATTTTGCGGGAAGGCCGTGGTCGCGCGCGAAGCGACATATTTTATCCGCCTATAAGGCTTTGGTCAAAGGCGAACAGCGCCTCGTTAATCTCAAATATATTATAGTTGCCGCGGTTCACGAAATACTCGATTATAATATCGAATTTGTTCGAGCGTGAAAGCGCGAATCCCGCCTTCATAAGCATTTCCTTCATTTGCTCAAGCGGAAGCTCAAGCGCGAGCGCGAACGCTATAACCGTTATTTTGGAGGGGCGATAATGCTTGTCCGAGCGGATTTTTGAAAACAGCTTGCGGTCTATGTTCGCCTTTTTGTAGCACTCGGAGTCGCTCATGCCGCGCTCGTCTATTTTTCTAAGCAGCATCTCGGAAAAGCTTTCGTCTATCATGCCAAGCGCGTCGTTAAGCGAGGTTGGTGAAAGGATTTCCTCCTCAAACCGGCCCAATATCGGCATGCAGTAGTTTTGCCTTCTCCGCCGCTCATACTCGCTGTCCGTATGCTCATCAACATAGTTGTCGTCTATATACGCGGCTATGTCGTCAAAAAGCTTTTCGCCTATTCTATACGCCTTTTTGTCGAAAACTACAATATAAACCGTCATATCGTGGTCAAGAAGAAACGCGCTTATCGCCTCAACCGCCACCTGAAGCGCCTTGTCCTTTGGGTAGCCGTATACGCCGGAGGATATAAGCGGAAACGCTATTGATTCGCAGCCCCGCTCCGCCGCAAGCTTAAGCGAATTTTCATAGCATGAATAAAGCAGCTCTCTTTCGCCGTGCGTTCCGCCGTGCCACACGGGGCCTACCGCGTGAATAACATATTTTGATGGAAGATTATACCCAAGCGTAACCTTTGCTTCGCCTGTTTTACAGCCGCCAAGGGTTCTGCATTCCTCAACCAGCTTTGGCCCTGCCGCGCGGTGAATGCAGCCGTCCACCCCTCCGCCGCCCAAAAGCGACGTGTTCGCGGCGTTTACAATAGCGTCCACTTTCATTTTTGTAATATCGTTTCTTACTATGCTGAAGGGCATTGTGCTTACCTCCCTTAGGCTTTTTACCTTTTTATTTTAGCAAACGCGGCACGTGTTGGCAATGCGCGGGCAGGATGATATTGCAGGCCTTATGTAAAACGAGTTTCGGCACAAATGTAAAATCGCTGTATATTATTCGCCGCGGCTGTGGAAACGGGGGATTTTCAATGGTACAATAAATTTGCTAATGAATAAAGAGGAAGGTGATGCGGATGAACATAGTATCCGACAGAATTAATTTTAATGAAAAGAAGGGCTTTATATGCGATATGGACGGCGTAATATACCACGGGAACAAAATCCTTCCCGGCGTTGCGGAGTTCATACGCTGGCTTCATGACGAGGATAAGGAGTATCTTTTTCTTACAAACAACAGCGGCTATACCCCGCGCGAGCTTAATCAAAAGCTTGCGAGGATGGGGCTTGACGTGCCGGAGGAGCATTTTTACACGAGTGCTCTTGCCACGGCCGCTTTTTTGAAGGAACAGTCCCCCGGCTGTTCGGCCTTTGTAATAGGCGAGGCGGGGCTTTTGAACGCGCTTTACGACGCGGGCATAACAATGAACGACGTAAATCCGGATTACGTTGTAGTGGGCGAGGGCAGAACATATTCACTTGAAACGCTCACAAGGGCCACAAACCTTGTTATGCAGGGGGCAAAGCTTATCGGCGCCAATTCGGATGTTTCCGGCCCCATAGAAAACGGCATCGCGCCCGCCTGCCGCGCGCTCGTCGCGCCCATAGAAATGGCAACCGGCACGCAGGCGTATTTCTGCGGCAAGCCAAATCCCCTTATGATGCGCACCGGGCTTCGCATGCTGAACTGCCACTCCGCCGAGGCGGTAATGGTTGGCGACCGCATGGATACGGACGTTATATCCGGCCTTGAAAGCGGCATGTCCACGGTGCTTGTGCTTTCGGGCGTTTCAACGCTTGATACGCTTAAAACGTATGCCTATCGCCCCAGCATTGTGCTTGGCGGCGTGGGCGAGATTGCGGCCATGGCGGCGGAAAGCAAAAGGTAAACTTTTATTCCGCGCATTGAATTTAATATAAGCCATATATTATAATATCGGCAGAACAAACGGCTCCGGCCCGTGCGGGAGCCTTATTTATTATTCAAGGAGAGTTTAATTATGAAGGTAACGTTTATGGGTGCGGGCAGCACCGTGTTTTCAAAAAACGTGTTGGGCGACACTATGCTTTGCGATGTGTTCCACGACGTGGAAATCGCTCTTTACGATATTAACGCCGAGCGGCTTGAGGAATCGTATCTTCTTATCAACTCCATGAATCAGAACCTTAACCAGGGCAGGGCAAAGGTTGAAAAATACCTGGGCGTGGAGAACCGCAAGGCGGCTCTTCGCGGCGCTGACTTTGTTGTTGATGCCATACAGGTTGGCCTTTACGACCCCTGCACCATAATAGACTTTGAAATTCCCAAGAAATACGGCATCCGCCAGACAATTGCGGACACGCTCGGCATTGGCGGCATTATGCGCGGCATGCGCACGATACACGTGCTTAAGGATTTCGCGCGCGACATGGAAGAGGTTTGCCCCAATGCCTGGTTCCTTAATTACACCAACCCCATGGCCATACTTTCCGGCTATATGCAGCGCTACACCGGCGTTAAAACCGTTGGCCTCTGCCACAGCGTGCAGGTCTGCGTAAGGGATCTGTTCAAGGGCCTTGACATGACGGATAAGTACGAGGGCCATATTTCAAAGATTGCCGGCATAAACCACATGGCATGGCTGCTTGAGATAAAGGATAAGGACGGAAACGATCTTTATCCCGAAATCCGCCGCCGCGCGAAGGAGAAAAACGCCACCACCAAGCACGACGACATGGTGCGCTATGACTACATAGATAAGTTTGGCTATTACTGCACCGAAAGCAGCGAGCACAACGCGGAGTACAACGCGTTTTACATAAAGGCCGGCCGCGATGACCTGATAGAGAAATTCAACATTCCCCTTGATGAATATCCCCGCCGCTGCGTAAATCAGATAGCCAACTGGGAAAAGCAGAAGGAAGAGCTGCTTGCCGGCGGAAACGTGCAGCACGTGCGCTCCCGCGAATACGCTTCCCGCATAATGGAGGCGATTGTTACCAACGTACCTTATAAGATAGGCGGAAACGTGCTGAACAACGGCCTTATAACCAACCTGCCCCGCGAGGCGTGCGTTGAGGTGCCCTGCCTTGTGGACAACTGCGGCGTAACCCCCACGTTTGTAGGCGACCTGCCGCTGCAGCTTGCCGCCATGAACTCTTCCAATATCTATCCCCAGCTTCTCACAATAGAAGCCGCAGTAAAGGGCAGCCGCGACACTCTCTACCAGGCCGCTCTCATGGAGCCCCACACCGGCGCCGAGCTTTCAACCGACGAGGTCGTCGCCCTTGTCGACGAGCTTGTCGAGGCCCACGAAAAGGCCGGCTATCCCATTTTCTGAGGAAAGCGAACAATATAAAAATAAAATAGGATAATCCAGAGATAAATCAAATCGGCGCAGCTCCTGCGCCGATTGCGGTTTTGGGGGGAGT
>CAZRHS010000073.1:0-6251 GCA_964600045.1 uncultured Clostridium sp. | reverse complement strand
CAGGGGGCCTAGGGGAAGAAATCGAAATCTTCCCCGGCCCCTTGGCATAAAAAAGGCACAAAAAAGCGACCCCATTCGGGATCGCTTTTTATTATCTCACTTACTTTACTCTTCCTTCGGCGCGATAACAACCCGTCTGTTCGGCTCCTCGCCTTCGCTGTAGGTGGTTACGTAGGGGTTATTCTGCAGCGTGGAGTGCAGCACCCTGCGCTCGTAGGGGTTCATGGGCTCAAGGCTCCTGGCGCGGCCGGTGCTGCGCACCTGGGACGCGACCTTGCGGGCAAGGCGGGCGAGTGTTTCCTCGCGCCTCTCGCGGTAGCCCTCGGTATCAACGGTAACGCGGGTAAAGCCCTTCTCCTTGCGGGAGCGGTTCACGTGCAGGCTGGTCAGGTACTGTATCGCGTCAAGCGTTTCGCCCCTGTGCCCTATAAGCACGCCCATGCCGGAGGACTCTATCTTAAGCCTTACGCCCTCTTCCTCGCTTACGTTAGCCAGAACCTCGCCGGGCACGTTCATCTTTTCAAGCAGCTGCTTTAAGAACTGTGCGGCCTCGTTGTTCTCGGCGGCCTCAAGGCTGTATTCAATCTCGGGCTTCTTCTCGCGCGGCTCTTCCTCCTCGCGCTCGCGGCGATAGTCACGGCGGTTGTTGCGGCGGTCGTTGCGGCGGGGCCTGTATTCGCGCCTCTCGGTCCTTTCGGTGTTCTCGACTGCCTCGGTCTCAACGGTTTCGGCAACGATTGTTTCGCTCTCGGTTACTATCGCGTTCAGGTTTTCGGTATCAGCGGCCTCGGTATTGGCGGCAGTCTCCTGCTTTACCGGCTTTTCATCATTATATTCCCTGCGGGGGCGGTCGCTGCGGCGGTCGTTGCGCCTATTATTGTACCTATCGTCCCTGCGGCGGTCGTCGCGGCGATAATCGCCGTTCTTGCGGCTGTTGGCGCGGCGCTCGGCCTCTATCATGTATTCGGGAACAACCACTTCCTCGGGCTCGCGCTCAATCAGCTTTACCTTGGCGGGCTTTGCGCCTATGCCGAGTATGCCCTTGGTTTCGTGCTGAATTATATCTATCTCAACCTCGTCTATGGATACTCCCAGCTCCTTTAGGCCGTTGAATATCGCCTCGTCTATTGTTTTTCCTGTTGCTTCAAGTGTTCTCATTTGTTTTCGCTCTCCTGTGCGACTGTAGGTGTCCTCGGGAACTTCTTATTAAGTATAAAGTTCACTATAATCATAATTATGCTGGTAAGCGTCCAGTAAATGGCGAATGCCGCGTTGTAGCTTAAGCAGAATATAAAGCTCATTATGGGGAACAGATAGTTCATCCACTTTGTGCTCTTTGCAGCTTCCTCGTTGGCGGCGGGGGTATTCTTGGTCATAAGCCAGGCGGAAAGGAAGTTCGTGCCGCCGGCAAGAACGCTCATTATGAACCAGCCGTTGTTGTAGCCCTTGTACACATCAAGGAAGGGCTGAATGGCATTATTGTAAATGGCTATCGCGGTTTCGTTGGAAAGGAGCTGATAGCTGACCTCGCCCTGGTAAACCTTTGTTACGGCAAGGCCCATCTCAACAAGCTTTTCGCCCACGCCGGGCTCCTGCAGATAAAGAAGCTTGGATATTTCGGCCGTGCCAAGGAAGGTGGCGCCGTCCGCAAGAACGGGGGAAAGGCCGTTATCGGGCTGCCAGATATTGTTTATCCAAAGGAACTTGAAGGACTTGAAAAGCTCCATTGCGTTGTCGTCAACAAGAAGCCTCAGGTTCATTTCATATCCCCAGTAACGGAACGCGGCTATGAAGCAGAAGAAAAGCGGCATGGTAATAAGCATAGGCAGGCAGCTGCCCCACATGCTTACCCCGCGCTCCTTCATAAGCTTTTGCTGCTCCTGCTGGAAACGCCTGGGATCGTTTGCGTACTTTTTCTGAAGCCTTTGTATTTCCGGCTGAACCTCTGCCATTTTGGCGGAGGACTTGCGGGTTTTAATATCCGAGAAAATGGTAAGGCAGCGAAGAACTATTGTGCTTATGAGTATTGTAAGGAATACGCTTCCGTAGCCGGACGAGGATATTGAGCAGGTAAGGCTGTATATCCAGCGCATGGCTTCAAGAAACCATGTAGTCAAAAAGAAATCACCGGTCAAGGTATATGTCCTCTCTTTCCATCCGCGCTCAATTATAAAACGCGGCACACGAATGATGAATTTTTCTTAATTCTGTTCGTTTTCTGTTGTGTTTTCGCTTTTTTGTTCGTCCATCCGCCCATCGCCCGCGCCGGGTGCGCGGTGCCTTGAGAAAAGGCGGAATTCTTCGGGAACGGGATCGTACCCGCCCCGTGAAAACGGATTGCAGCGCAGTATCCTCCACGCGGCAAGCACTCCGCCGCGCAGCGCGCCGAACCTTGTTATCGCTTCTTTTGCGTAGGTTGAGCACGTTGGTATATAGCGGCAGCAGGGTGGGTGAAGGGGTGATATCCATCGCCTGTATCCGTCTATGAGCGTAAGCAAAATACGCTTCACGCTTTATTCTCTTCTTTCTTCAACAAATCGCCCCGGCGCAGAAGGCTGCGCGCCGCGGCGCAAAGGGATTCAAAGTCCGCGTCAAGAATGCCCGCGCGGGCAATCACTATTATGTTGTACCCGCTTTTGATTTCTCCGAAAACCGTGTCGAACGCGCTTCTCAGCCGGCGCTTAATCCTGTTGCGAACAACGCTGTTTCCCAATTTTTTGCTTGCGGAAAAACCGATGTGCGTAAGAGCGGGAGTTTTACTCCGGGCGGATATTATCACCATCAGCTCGTTGGCCTTGGATTTTCCCCTGCGGTATACGTAGCGGAATTCCTTATTCCGCTTTAATGAATAACAGCGTTTCACCTAACGATATTTTTCCTCTTTTTTCGGGACGCACCCCTAAAAGGAGCGCGTCCCAAGTGCGCTTATGCGCTTTTGTCTGATTTTTACCCGATTTGCTTATCAGGCGGAGAGGACCTTGCGGCCCTTGTTGCGACGGCGGGCAAGCACGTTGCGGCCGTTCCTGGTCTTCATGCGCTGACGGAAGCCGTGAACCTTCTTGCGCTGCCTCTTTTTGGGCTGGAATGTACCAAGCATTTTTCTGCACCTCTTTCCCTATAGTCTTATTATCATGCTGCCCGTGCCCAAATCCCTTGCTCGCCGCTTGGAAGTATGCCTTCTTTTTAGATAAGCGGTAAAACCGGGCTGCTGCCGCCCGGCGCGGCCGGCGAATACAAGCGGGCTTGGAGCAGCTGCTGAGCAGTATAATCCATCGGTATACGATTATATAAGAAAAACAACCTTTCTGTCAAGGAAATAAGCGTTTTTTAACTTTTATTTTGACCCCCCACAACATATTGTTGTTTGCTTAATTTTATCGGCACAAGGCCAAAGTATTCGTTCTTGTAAACCCGCCGCCAAACTGCTATTATTAGTAGGTGTTATTTGATATACGCATTTTTTTGCGACCTCTTTTTTATTTTTTGATGAAGTCGCATAGGCGGGAGGTAATATAAATCAATGGTTTCCGCGATGTCCGTTTGGCAGAACTCACAGCAGGAAATAGAAAAGAGCATGACCCCTTTAAGCTACAACACATGGGTTGCTACCATGATACCCGTATGCCTTAAGGATAATACTCTCGTTCTTCAGGTAAAGGATCCTTCTATTAAAAATATGCTTAAAAGCATGTACACCCAGCCCATTACGGACTGCGTGAACAGGGCGAACGAGGGCACGTATCTCGTCCGCTTTATAGACGAATCCGAGCTTAATCAATACAGTGCCTATCGTGAGGATAAGCCCGTTGCGGGGAGCGACTACTTCCTTAACCCCAAGTATACGTTTGATACGTTTGTTGTGGGCAGCAGCAACAATTTTGCTCACGCCGCGGCGCAGGCCGTCGCCGATGAGCCGGGCAAGGCCTACAACCCTCTTTTTATATACGGCGGAGTCGGTTTGGGCAAAACCCATCTTATGCACGCAATAGGCCACAGGATTCTTCAAAATAATCCCAACGCCAAGATTGTTTATATTACGTCCGAAACATTTACAAACGACCTTATTCAGTCCATTCAGGAAAACAGCCGCGTGCAGTTCCGCAACAAGTACCGCACGGCGGACGTGCTTATAATAGACGATATTCAGTTCCTTGTTTCAAAAGACAGGACGCAGGAGGAATTCTTTAATACTTTCAACGCCCTGCATACCTACGGCAAGCAGATTATAATCAGCTCCGATAAGGCGCCCAAGGACCTTATAAATCTGGAAGACAGGCTTGTTTCCCGCTTTGAGGGCGGACTTGTGGCGGATATTCAGCCGCCCGATCTTGAAACAAGGGTAGCCATACTCAGGCGCAAGGCGCAGTCCGAGCAGATAGACGTGAGCGAGGATGTATTGAACTTCATTGCCGAAAAGGTGAATTCAAACATTCGCCAGCTTGAAGGCTCGTTAACCCGCGTTATAGCGTTCGCCAAGCTTACTAAAAAGCCTGTTGATATTCCGCTTACCGCTGCCGCGCTTAAAGACATAGTGGCGGGGTACGACAACGCGCCCGTTACTATCGGCCTTGTTCAGCAGGTTGTGGCCGATTATTACGATATTGATATAGACGCGCTTCTTTCCCAGCGCCGCACAATGGAAATAACGTACCCCAGGCAGATTGCCATGTATCTTTGCAAGGAGCTTACCAACAAATCCTTAAAGAGCATCGGCGCCAGCTTCGGCGGCAGGGACCATTCAACCGTTATAAATGCCTGCAAGCGCATTGAGGCGGACATAAAGGCCGATAAGCAGATAGAGGATTTGATAGAGGATCTTACCAAGCGCATCAAAAAGCAGTAAGACGCGCTTAACTGTCAACAAAGTTATCCACATAGTGTGGATAACTCCTGTGGATTACACACATGTGCTGTGTTGATACGGTTGAAAATGTGATGAATGTGTGCGGGCGTGTGAGTTATCCCGAAATTATCCACAGCGTTTCCAACAGCGTTTTTCAAGGCATTCAGCCAAAAGAACGGTTTATCCACGCTCTTTACAATACTACTGCTACTGCTGCTGTTAATATATAAGGACACTCTTATAAGAGGGTGTGGATAAATCCCGATTGAGTTGTACACAAAGAGGAGGAACAGATATATGAGCATGAAACTGATGGTAGATACAAACGCGCTGAACGCGGCGCTTTCAATTGTAACAAAGGCGCTGCCGCAGAGGACCACGCTTCCCGTGCTTGAAGGCGTTTATATGCACGCGAGCGATAATGAGCTGCTTGTGCGCTGCACGGATCTTAATATTCAGATAGAGGCGACAATTCCCGCCGTAATAGAAATTCAGGGAGGTACGGTTCTTCCCGGCAGGCTTTTTTCCGAAATGGCAAAGCGTCTTCCCGGCGAGAGCGTTTCAATAGAGGTAAAGAAGACCACCGCCGAAATAATAAGCGGCACCTATCGCACAACCGTTCAGTGCGAGGAGGAGGAAGAATACCGCTCCATGCTTGAGGTTGACAAGGGCCTTTCAATCAAAATTGATCCTGCCGACTTTAAGACAATGGTTCGCGGGGGCATATTCGCCGCCGCTCAGGACGACACCAAGCCCATTCTTACCGGCGCCCTTATGGAAATAGGCGAGGAATCGCTGCGCCTTGTCGCGCTGGACGGTTACAGGCTTGCTTTAAGAACCCTTCCCATAGTAAACGAAACAAAGGAAGTAAAGGAAATAGTGGTTCCCGCAAGGTCGCTTCTTGAAATTTCCCGCATACTGCCGGACGAGGGCGAAAAGACCGCCATTATGATAAACCGCACGCACTTGAGCGCCACAAGCGGCAACATTCGCATCATAGCCAGGCTTATGGAGGGCGACTTCATAAAGTATAAGCAGATTTTGCCGAACGACCACGTAACCAGAGTTCGCGTGAACCGCAGGGAGATTCTTGAGGGCATAGAGCGCGTTGCCCTTATGGCAAGGGAAAACAAGTCCAACCTTATAAAACTCTCGATTTCCCGGGAAATAATCGAAATATCCGCCAACAGCGAAATAGGCCGCAGCAAGGAGGAGGTCCCCTGCGCCACAATGGGCGGCGATATGGAGATCGCGTTCAACAACAAGTACCTGACCGACGTATTCAAGGTGCTTGACGACGAGGAAATCTACCTTGACTTCAACAGCGAAGTAAGCCCCTGCGTTGTCCGCCCCATCACCGGCGAGAATTATTATTACCTTGTCCTGCCCGTAAGACTGTTTACCGGGG
>CAZRHS010000072.1:0-6465 GCA_964600045.1 uncultured Clostridium sp. | reverse complement strand
CATCTTTCCGCATACAAAAGAGGACGCTTGCGCGTCCCCTTGCGGTAATTCATATTTTTCAGATCTTGTCGGCCACGCCGGTGCGGGCGTTGAACTCATTGATAAGCTTATCAAGGTCCTTGGCCTGATCGTGTATGCCGGTCCAGTAGTCCCTGTCGTACCACTGAGCGTTAAGCTCGTCAACGGTCTTGCCCTGCTGCTCAACCCAGGTGTAATACTTAAGGTTGTGTACGCGCTTGCGGTCGGCATAGGTAAGCTCCGCCATGCTGTCCGTACGCAGGCCGTGCAGATGCTCGCTGAAGTCGCGCGCGGCGGTGAGCATGGAATACTTGCCCTGCTGCTCATCAAGCTCCTTGATGCGGCTTTCGTACATAACGGCGCTGTCGGTAGCAACGGTACCTACCACATCATCGGAGGTGAGCTCGTAATACTTGGCGAACTTGATGCAGCAAAGCACGTTCGCTATGCCGCTGATGCCAAGCAGTGAAAGCTGCTCGATGGTCTTTTCGGGCACGCCGGCAACTTCCTTAAGGTACTTATGACCCTCTTCGCTGTTGAAGAGCCTGAGCAGGTTCTGGCTGTCTTCATCGTCTATATCGATTACCATGTCGGTATTGCGCACGTTGTGTACCCAAGGCACATGCTTGTCGCCTATGCCCTCTATGCGGTGGCCGCCAAAGCCGTTTTCAAGCAGAGTGGGGCACTGAAGAGCCTCGCCAACGGCAAGCTTGGAGTAAGGATACTGCTCCTTCAGGTAATCGCCCGCGCTCATGGTGCCCGCGGAACCGGAGGTGAAGCAGGCGCCGGCAAAGCGGCTGGTGGGGGTCTTTATGCTTTCGTAGGCTTCCGCCAGGGCATGACCGGTTACCTGGTAATGCCATATAACGTTGCCCATTTCCTCGAACTGGTTGAATATTATAACGTCTTCCCTGGTGCGCCTGAGCTCCCAGGTCTTGTCGAATATTTCCTTAACGTTGGATTCACAGCCGGGGGTTGCTATAACCTCGCCCGCAATCTTTGAAAGCCAGTCAAAACGTTCGCGGCTCATCTCCGCGGGAAGAATGGCTATTGAATCGCAGCCGAGAAGCTTTGAATTGTATGCGCCGCCGCGGCAATAGTTGCCGGTGGAGGGCCAAACAGCCTTGTTGTAGGTGGGGTCAAACTGACCGGTTACAAGGCGGGGAGCAAGACAGCCGAAGCTTGCGCCAACCTTATGGCAGCCGGTGGGGAACCACTTGCCGCACATTACTATTATGCGCGCGTCCACGCCCGTAAGGGATGAAGGAAGCTCGATAAAGTTTACGCCGCCGAAGCCGCCGCCCTGCATGGTGGGCTCGTTATGCCAGCTTATTCTGAAAAGGTTCAGGGGATTAACGTCCCAGAGGCCAACGTTTTTGAGCGCCTTCTTAACGTTTTCCGGAATCAGGTCCGGATTCTGCATCTGCGCAAAGGTAGGTATAAGAATATTCCTCTCCTTAGCGCGGTCTATGGCATGCTGCAGCCTGTCTTCGTGCATGGTAAGGTCTATCATGGTTACTCTCCGTTTTTTATAGTATTATAGGGACTTGCCTGCAATTATTCTATTGCTTTTAAGTCCCTTTGTAAACCCTGTAAACGCATTAAGCTAAAAAATATTTTGATAATCTTATTATTTTTGTTTTTTGATATCCGTCATGGATCGTATTTCCTCTTCCGTAGGCGGATTGTCGCGCATGCCCAGCATATAGCGCTTGTTCTCAACGCGGCGATTGACCCACTCCGAAATGAGCGTATACAGCACGGCCATAACCGGCACGCAGAGTATTATGCCGCCCACGCCGAAAAGGCCGCCGCCGAGTATTACGGCGATCATTACCCAAATGCCCGAAAGCCCCACGGCGTTGCCCACAACGCGGGGATAGAACACGTTTGCCTCAAGCTGCTGCACAACAAGCAGCATCACTATAAACCAAACCATCATGGGCGGATCGGTAACGAGAATTATAAGCGCGCCCACGGCACCGGAGCACCAGGGGCCTATTATCGGCACCATCTGGGTTACGCCCACGATAACGCTTATAAGCACCGAATAGGGCATGGAGAATATCTGCATGGCAATAAAGGTTAATACGCCCAAAATGGTGCATTCTATTATCATGCCGTAAATATAGCGGTTAAGCGTTTTGTTCGCGCGGGAGCATATATCAAGCACGGCCTTCGCCGTTTTTTCGTTGAGCACGGCTATTACAAGGCGCTTGAACTGCATTATAAGCTTTTCTTTATTATAAAGGGCGTAAACGCTTATTATAACCGCCAGCAGGAAATCAACCACAAACGCCACAACGCTGAACGTAAAGCGCACTATGCTCTGCGCCGCGTTTGTCACGTATTCACCCATATATGAAAGCAAATCCTGCACAAACTCGCTTATAATCTGCTCCACATTGGGCGAAAGATCAACCTTTTGCCAAATAGATGTTGCCCAGGAGGTAAGGCCGGCAATGTAGCCGTCAAAGCCGTTCGCTAAGGTTGTTATGCTCTCCGCGGCCTTAGGTATAATAAGAAGCAGCACCGCCGCCACAATCGCGAACACAAAAAGCATGGCGAGTGCCAGGCAAACGCCGCGCTTCAGGCTAAGGTGATTTTTATTCCATTTTGCGAAAACACGGTTTTCAAGAAAGCGCATGGGCATATTCGCCAAAAACGCTATCGCTATTGCTATGAACACGGGCGTAAGCAGCGTGAAAAAACCGTTTACGGCCTTGCTTACCGCTGAGAGATGCTCCAATATTTCGTAAAGCACAACGCCGAAGGCTATTACCGATATGGGTCGCCTTGCGCTGCGCCAGATTATAGCGAATTTATCCTTTTCGCCCGGGGGCGTGCCGCCCTTCTCATCGTCTTTTTTCATGCCGTTATACCTCCGCGCGTGAGGAAACCACGTCAAACTCAACGTCCGGCAGCCTTCTCTGCAGCCGCATTACAAATGTTTCCCTGCCGTTTGTGCGCCCCGCCGCGCCAAGCACAATTATGTTCGCCTTTTTCTGCTTGGCAAAATCAACAAGCGCGTCCTCCGCATCCTCGCTGCGGATAAGTGAAAGCTCCGCGCCCGCAAGCTGGGCCGCCGTGAACAGATATTCTATCGCGTCCGCCTCAAGGGGGCTGTTCAGGAACTTTTTGCCGGTTTCAACGCAGTGCACCACGTGCACCACTCCGCCGCCCTGCGCGCGCTCAAGCCCGCGGGCTATAAGATCATCGCAGCTCTTCTGGCCGGTTACGCACACCATTATTATGTTTTTTGCCGCTTCAGCCTGCGCTTTGTTCTTCATGTCCCTCAACCGCTTCCTTTATCTTGTCCGGCATTTCAGCCCGCTTGAAATTTATAAGTTTCTCCACTGCCTCCTCAGGCTCTGTCGCAACCGCGAAAAGCGTTAGGCATTCGCTTCGCATAAAGCCCTTTTCCGTAAGCTCCTCAAACTGCTTAAGAAGGCTGTTATAAAATCCATCCTGATTAAATATTACAATGGGAGTATTTATATAGCCTAACTGATTGAGCGTAATAACCTCAAAAAGCTCCTCCAGCGTGCCGACTCCGCCCGGCAGCGCCACAAAGCCGGAGCTTATATGCTCCATCGTGTCCTTGCGCTCGTGCATATCCTTTGTAACGATAAGGCTTGTGCAATGCTCAAAGGGGATTCCCGGCTGGTTAAGCTTTTCGGGTATAACGCCGGTAATCTTGCCGCCCTCGGCATAAACCCCGCGCGCGCAGGCACCCATAAGCCCCGTGCGCCCGCCGCCGAACACAAGCTCAAAGCCGTGCTTAGCAAGGCTACGCCCGAATCGCTCCGCCGCAAGTATATATTTATTATCAATCTTTGGTGATGATGCCGCGAAAATGCATATACCCGCCACAGTGCTACCCCCGTGCTTTCAAGATCTTAAATTAGTATATCATCTGCGGGGCAAGTATAAAAGCAAAAAAACGGTACAATTTTGTGAATACGTAATCCCGCGGGTTTATTTATAATTTATGGTTACGTTATTTTGCCGCGTGTTCTCGCCTATCGTTATCGCCGCGCCGTTTTCGGCCGTTATGGACGCGCCGTTGCATATTTCAAAATACGAGCCGAACACATTAAGCGTGCCGCCAGATTCAACCGTAAGCGCGGATCCCACATCAGCCGAAAGCGTTGTGTTTCCGAATGTCTCTATTTTGCAGCCGGATTCTATAACGTTTGTGCCGGCAAAATAAACATTCAAATCGCCGTCGTAGCTAAGCTCGGCGCCGTCGCCGACCGTCGCATCCTCAAACGTGACAACGCCCGCTATATCGGGGCGATTCTCAAAATATTCGCAGGCCATTTTGCCCACGCTTTCACTGCTTATTTTCTCAAAGCACATCTTCACAACCCCGCCGTAGCCAAGGGCGGCGATTTCCTTAGCCGGGAACACCTCGTCCATAAACTCGGGGCCGTTCTCGCTCACCGGGTCCTCCGTTACGCGGCAGTAAATATAGCGTATGCCGATGGTTTGAAACTTAACGGTTGACACGTCGTCAAACGTTATCCGCCCCATGCGGTCGGCCTTATCGTACCAAATCTCAAGCGCGGGACCGTCGCCGTAAATGGCATCGCGCTCAAACCATATCTCGGTATTTTTGCCCATGCTCATCGTGCCGTATATGTATATAAATTCATATCTCTCCTCGCCGCTTTCGTTTACCGCGAAACGCCCGAGGTTCAGCACGGCGCCGTCGTCTATCCTTAGGGTTGAGTTGCGGGATATGCATAATACTCCGTAGTTTGAAAGCACACTGCCCGAGGGAACGGTAAGCGTGGAACCATTAAAAAAGTGGAATGTCATATTCGGATATATAACAAAGTCCCCGTCAAGGGTTATGTCCGCTCCAACGGCTATGTAATAATGGCTTTTTGTATCATCAAACGCCGTTTGGTAAGCGGCATAAAAGCTTTCATTATTAAAAGCGGTAAGCTGAACCGAATCCTTTGTATATACTCCGTAATGCTCACTTAATACGCTTGATGCGACAACGTTTTGACCGTTCGCGTGGCTGACCGCGGCCGGGGTTTCGGTTTTCTCGGGTTCGGGAGTAACAACTGCCTCGGGCGTTTCAATGGCGGCAGCGGTTTCAACCGCGGTGGGAGTTTCAACGGCGGCTGTCTGCTCCGCCGTGTTTTCGGCGTTAAGCGCGGTTTCGGTTTGCTTATCCGCGTTAGTATTTATTGCCCCCGCAACGAGGACGCATATAAGAGCCGCCGCGGCTACTGCCAATGCGGCGCACCCTGCGGTTATCGTCCTTTTATGCTTTGCCATTATAAGTGCCCTTCGCATGGCCTGCGCGCTTATAAATCTGTCCTTCGGGTCAAGCCTGGCACAGCGGGCGGCTATGGCCTCGTATGGCTTTGCCTTTTCATTAAAGCGTTCCATTACTGCGTGCAGAACTATGCCCGCGGCGTATATATCCGTGCGCGAGTCGCTTTGATTAAAGCCGTATTGCTCGGGCGCCGCGTAGCCGCGCGTGCCTATCTGCTCCGTATCCGCAACGCGCCCCTGCTTAAACATTCTTGCCGCGCCAAGGTCTATAAGTTTAAGGTTGCCCTCTTTTGATATTATTATGTTTTCGGGCTTAATATCCCTGTGCACAACGCTCGGCTTCATCGCGTGAAGAGCCGCCATGGCTACGCAAAGCTGCTCCATCCATTTTTCGGCCTCGTCTATTGTGTAGCTGCCCTCCTGCATCATGTCCTCAAGCGTTTCGCCCTCTGTATATTCATAATAGGCAAAGCACTCGCCCTCGTATTCCTCGGTTTCATAAACCCTTGGCAGGTACGGGCAGGTTTCGTCCATAAGCCTATGATACACGTCAAGAAGCTCCGGCCTGAGCTTTTTTCGCACGGCAACGGTGCCTGTTTCAACATCCTTTACCAATGAAATTTCAGGTCCCTTAATGTATCCTATTGTATCATAGCTTAAAAACATTTGATTTTCCCCTGTATATCGGTTATGATTATACACACACTATTATAATGTATACTATGGTGAATTGCAAATGATGTCATCAACCACAACGCGCCTTTACGACGCACTGATAAACGCGGACAGCATAGATACTTACCTGGACGACAATGCGGCCAGCCTTGAGGCCTGCATTGTTCTTGGCGACTATCTTAAAGAAAAGCAGGCTTTGAACGGCCTTTCCTGCGCGGAGCTTTTCTCAAGATCCGACATTAACCCTTCCTACGGTTATCAGCTGCTTAACGGAACGCGCGTGCCTTCAAGGGACACGGCAATTCAGCTTGCCTTCGGCCTTTCCCTTTCGCTTGACGAAACGCAGCGCATGCTGCGCCTGGCCAAGGTAGGCGCCCTGTACCCGCGGGACAGGCGGGACAGCGTTATAATATTCTGCATAAAAGAAGGGTACACCCTGAACGAGACAAACACGGAGCTGAATGCGCACGGCTTTGC
>CAZRHS010000071.1:0-6543 GCA_964600045.1 uncultured Clostridium sp. | reverse complement strand
AGATACTTACTTTACAAACATTGGGATTTGATTTTCCCCCGTATCTGAACGGACACCCGGACTTGGCCGGGGCCGATTTAAGATAAAATAACAATAGGAGATGACGACATGAAAAAGAAACTGGTTGCCCTGATTCTGGCAGCAATGTTCATCCTGTCCGCCCTGACCGCGTGCTCCGGTGGCGAAACTACCACTCCCGACACGACGACCACCGATGCCGCTGGTGAAACAACGACGACGCAGGAAACAACAACCACTACTGAGACCACTACCACCGAAACCACGACCACCGAGTCCGACGGTAAGGTATACCGTACCTACCTCTCCTCAGATTGCCCCATCCTCAACGCCCATGACTCCGTTGAGAGCACTCTGCAGACTCCCTATAACTACTGCTCATCCCCGCTCTACCGCGCCATCCCCACCGAAGATGGTCTGGGCTATGAGTACATTGGCGACCTTGCCTCCGAACTGCCCATTCAGATTGATGATTACACTTGGCAGATAAAGATCCGCGAGGAAGCTCACTGGAACGACGAGGCTAAGACCCCCATCAATGCCGACACGTTCATGTATTCCTTCAAGATGCAGCTTGACCCCATCCTCTCCAACCAGATGATGGACTTCCTGGCCGACTACACCATCACCATAGTGAACGCAGCCGATTACGCCAGGCAGGGCACCAGCAACACCATTTCCTGGGACGACGTTGGTATTAAGAAGATCGATGATTACACCATCCAGATCACTACCGTTGACGTAAACACCCAGAATGAGGTTTGCAACCACTTCACCGACCGTTCCACCTTCCCCGTGTACGAGCCCTACTACGAGGCCGGCATGAACGCGGACCGCACCGAGACCACCTACGGCACCACCCTTGACAACTGGATGGGTTGCGGCCCCTACACCTTTGAAACCTGGGAATACGACAACATTCATGTTTATAAGAAGAACCCCGACCACTGGCTGGCCGATCTGTTCAACTATGATACCGTTGAAATCCGTATAATCCCCGAGATGAACGCCCGCGTTGAGCTTTGGGAGCAGGGCCTGCTTGATGACCTGTCCCCCGATGCCAATACCATTGAAACCTACATCGATGACCCCCGCATGGTCAGCTATCCCAGCCTCTCCGTGTACCACATCGATATAAACTGCAAGAACCCCAATAACCCCATCTGCGGCACCGTTGCATACCGCAAGGCCCTCTATCACGCCATTGACCGCGAGGTTATAGCCAGGGATCTGTTCGGTTACATGGAGCCCACCGGAACATACGTAAACGGCATGGCCGGTATAAGCAGCGAAAACAAGCTTACCTACCGCGAGTCCGAGCAGGGCAAGGCCGTAACCGCAATGGTTGAAGAATGGGGCCCGTACGGATACAATCCGGAACTCGCCCGCGAATACCTTGCCCAGGCTTATGCCGAGGCCGGCGTATCCGACGATACCGTTGTTGAAGTAATACTCGCTATCGACTCTACCGACTCCGCCTGGAAGGCCACCGGTGAGTACCTGCTTGAGGAGTGGGCCGAGATATTCGAAGGCAAGATCTCCCTTAAGATAGTCACCTACGCCGGCATGAGCGCGACCGACTGGAAGTCCACCGGCGACGACAAGTGGGACCTGAGCCCCAACGACTGGACCCGCGGCGTATCCCGTACGCTTCCCTACACCTGCTTCTATTACTACCTGAGCACCTACGGCAGCCATCCCAACAACTACTTTAACGAGGAGTTCGAGGCTCAGTACGCCGTTTGCGACAGCGCTGAAGTAAGGGCCGACTACAACCGCGTTCTTGACGAGACCAAGAAGCTTGAAGAGCTCTATCTTGAGTACGTAATCCACATCCCCGTGGTACAGGTTGTCAACTACAATATGTTCTCCGATCGTCTTGTTCTGCCTGTATCCACTTACATCCCGGGCTTCGGCTGGGGCACCATGTACGGCGATATAGTCGAATAAGCTTTCGGCAAAACGCCAACTTAATGTGGTGAAAGGGTGTGCCGCCGCCACCGCGGCGGCACATCTTATAACTTAAAATACCACTACCCTCACACAATAGGCATATCGCAATGGTATTCCTCTGGAACAAATTAGGAGGACGTTAATGTTCAAGTACATTTTGGGACGAATAGGCGCAATGCTGCTTACGCTCTTCCTCATAATGACCTTGTCATTCTGGATAATTCGCCTGATGCCCATGAGCATTTTTGAAAACCCGGAGGTAGCTCCGGAAATTCAGGCGATGCTGGAAGCGGAAATGCATCTGGATCAGCCCATGATCGTTCAGTATTATTACTTTATAGAGGGAATCGTTACCGAAGGCGACTTCGGCACGTCCGTAAAGGTTCGCCCCGGCATGGACGTTTTCGAGATTCTTTCTTCCCGTATTCCGCCAACCGTTTTGCTAAACGTGGTTTCGCTCATTATTTCGCTGCCTTTGGGCATTATAGTGGGCACCTGGGCCGCGCTTAAGCGCAACAAGATGACGGATACCGTTATATCGGTTCTGATAATTATTTGTATATCCGTGCCGTCGTTCGTATTCGCGTCGCTGCTGCAATATCTGTTCACGTTTAAGTGGCCCATATTCCCCACGCTTTATGAATCCACGTCCACGACATTCGGCGGAATAATGTATTCACTCACTCTGCCCATAATCGCGCTGGCTCTCGGCCCCATAGCCACAATCGGCAGGTACCTTCGCGCGGAGCTTATAGAAACCCTGTCCTCAGAGTATCTGCTGCTTGCCCGCACAAAGGGTCTTACCCAGTCCCAGGCCACGGTACGCCACGCGTTCAGAAACTCGCTCGTACCTATCGCGAATACCATAATCCCCATGGTAACCGGCATAATGGGCGGCTCACTGGTGGTTGAAAAAATGTTCGCGGTGCCCGGCATGGGCGGCCAGCTGATAAATTCAATACTTGCCGGCGACCATTTCCTTACGGTTGCCCTGCTCATTTTCTATTCAACAATATCCCTTGTAACAATTCTTATCGTGGATATTTCCTACGGTATAATTGACCCGCGCATAAGAATAGGAGGCAGAAAATGAACATAATAGATAAAAGCAAAGGCATACCCGAAGAGATTCTGAATCTGCCCGATTCTGATTTTGAGCTTGTGCAGAGGGGCACAATAAAGGACGAAAAGTTCAAAACAAAGCCCATAGGCTTCTATAAGGACGCGTTCATTCGCCTCAGCAAAAGCAGGGTTTCTGCAATATCCTTCCTGGTTATAGCGTTCATAATAGTGCTGGCGCTTATAGTGCCAAACATTACCGGCTATACCTATACCGAGCAGAACGTTACCCAGAAGAACCTGCCGCCTAAGATTCCCCTTCTTGAGAATATAGGCATTGCGGACGGCACAAGGGTGCTTACCAACCGCAAGAAGAGCAGCCTTGATGACACCAACCGCTTCCCCGAAGGCTCCATTGTTGAGATTATCAAGGAATACGAGGCCAACGGCGTTACTGTTGTTGACGTTAGGATAGACGCTTACGCTTACGCCGGCGTTCCCGACGACGAGTACCATTGGTTCGGCACGGACTATCTTGGAAGAGACCTTTGCACAAGGCTTTTCAAGGGCGTTAGAATTTCGCTTATAATAGCGTTCTTCTCCGTTATAACAAACGTTATAATCGGCGTTATATACGGCTCCATCGCCGGCTACTACGGCGGCAAGGTGGACATGGTGCTTACGCACTTTGCCGAGGTTCTGGACGGACTGCCCTACATAGTCGTTACGATTCTTTTCATGATACTGTTCGGCTCCGGCATGCTTTCCATAATCCTTGCCCTGTGCATAACGGGCTGGATAGGAACGGCCAGGCTTATAAGGGCGCAGTTCTATCGCTTTAAGGGCCGTGAATACGTGCTTGCCGCGCGTACGCTGGGCGTTGTGGACTCAAAGCTTATATTCAGGCACATTCTGCCCAACTGCATAGGCCCCCTGATCACCCGCGCCATGATAGCCATTCCGGGCGCCATATTCTCGGAATCCTTCCTTGCTTACATCGGCCTTGGCATAAAGCCGCCCGAACCCTCCATAGGCGTTCTGCTTTCGGATGGCCAGAGCGTGCTGCTGCAGTATCCGTATCAAACGCTTTTCCCGGCCATACTTATATCCGTGCTGATGATAGCGTTCAACCTGTTCTCTAACGGTCTTAGGGATGCCCTCGATCCTACGAGGCGCGGAGAGGAGAGCTGACAAATGGCAATTAACCCGAACGAAACAATTCTCAAAGTTGAGGACCTGCGCATATCCTTCAAGGCATACGGCGGCATGGTACGCGCCGTGCGCGGCGTGAGCTTCGATCTTAAGCGCGGCGAAACGGTTGCCATAGTCGGTGAATCCGGCTCCGGCAAATCCGTTAGCATAAAGGCGATAATGGGCATATTGGCGCCCAACGCCGTTATAGAAAGCGGCCGCATTGAATACGACGGCATGGACCTTACAAAGGTGAGCGAGGACGAATTCCATAAAATTCGCGGCAATCGCATAGGCCTTATATTCCAGGATCCGCTTTCCGCCCTTAACCCCATAATGAAGATAGGCAAGCAGATTACCGAGGTTCTTCTTCTTAATAAGAAGATCAGTAAAGAAGAGGCCAAGGCCCGCGCGCTTGAGCTTATGCACGCCGTTGGTATTCCGGAGGCGGAGCGCCGCTTTGACCAATATCCGTTCCAGTTCTCCGGCGGCATGCGCCAGCGCATAGTTATAGCCATAGCCCTTGCGGGAGACCCGGAAATACTTATCTGCGACGAGCCTACCACCGCCCTTGACGTTACGGTTCAGGCGAAGATACTTGAGCTTATAAACAAGATCAAGGAGGAAAGGCACCTTTCCGTTATATTCATAACCCACGACCTTGGCGTTGTGGCAAACATGGCGGACAGGGTAAACGTTATGTACGCCGGCAAAATAGTTGAAACCGGCACAAGCGAAGAGGTGTTCTTCGAGCCTGCGCATCCTTACACATGGGCGCTTTTGAGCTCCATGCCGGACCTGCAGACAAAGGAGCGCCTGCTGGCCATCCCCGGCACCCCGCCGAACATGATCTATCCCCCCGCGGGAGACGCGTTCGCCGCGCGCAATCAGTACGCACTGAAGATAGACTTTGAAAAGGAGCCGCCCTACTTTAAGCTTAGCGATACGCATTATGCCGCAACGTGGCTGCTGCATCCCAAGGCGCCAAAGGTAGAGCTTCCGGACGTGCTGCGCGCAAGGATCGAAAGAATGAAAGGAAGTGGAGCAATCGATGGCTGATTCCAACTACATTTTAGAGGTCAAGCACCTTTGCCAGTATTTCACAAGCGGCAGGGGAAGCAAAAAGATGCAGGTTAAGGCCGTGGACGATGTTAGCTTCGGCGTAAAGCCCGCGGAAACGTTCGGCCTGGTTGGCGAGTCCGGCTGCGGCAAAACCACCACCGGCCGCACCATAATAAGGCTTTATAACCCCACCTCCGGCGAAATGTACTTCAACGGCCGCGATATAGCCGGCCCCATGAATAATGATCTGCGCAAGTACTTAACCGACAATATCGCCATGATATTCCAGGATCCCATAGAGTCCCTTAACCCCAGGATGACCATAGAGGAAATAGTGGGCGAGGGCTTGCAGATGCGCGGCATCAAGGACAAGGAAGAGGTTAGGCGCCGCGTTATAGAAATGCTTGAAAAGGTTGGCCTTACCGAGGAGCACGCCACCCGCTATCCGCACGAGTTTTCCGGCGGCCAGCGCCAGCGCATAGGCATAGCGCGCGCCATAATAGTAAAGCCCAAGCTTATAATAGCGGACGAGCCGGTTTCCGCGCTGGATGTTTCAATTCAGGCGCAGGTTATAAACCTGCTTAACGACCTTAAGAAGGAAATGGGTCTTACCATTCTCTTCATAGCGCATAACCTTTCCGTGGTTAAGTATTTTTCGGACCGCATAGGCGTTATGTATTACGGCAAGCTTGTTGAGATTGCCAAGGGCGATGACCTTTACCGCAATCCTCTGCACCCCTATACGCGTGCTCTGCTTTCCGCCATACCCGAACCCAATCCCATTACGGAAAGAAAGCGCAAGCGTTTTGACTATGACCCCGCCAGGGATCATGACTACTCCGTTGAAAAGCCCGAGATGCGCGAGGTTGAGCCGGAGCACTTCGTTTATTGCTCCGAAAGCGAATTTGAGGCGTATCAGAAGAAAATCCGGGGTTGATTACGGCATAAAAGCCGTGGGGCCCTGCGGCTTATAGCAATATGCACAAAGAAAAAGCGGCGATGAGCCGCTTTTTCGTGGTTTTGGGGGAAACTCCTTCCGTCACGGCTTCGCCGTGCCACCTCCCTCAAGAGGGAGGCTTACTGAAACTCCGGCTTTTTGCTGTTCCAAAAGGCTCCTCCTTGGGGGAGCTGTCGCCGCAGGCGACTGAAGGAATCCAGCAAGCAATATACTATCTAAATGTCTAAAAAGACAGATAATATCTATAAAATCTAAATCCCACCAAAAGCCTCCACCGGTGGAGGTTCGGAGTTGAGCGCCCG
>CAZRHS010000070.1:0-6564 GCA_964600045.1 uncultured Clostridium sp. | reverse complement strand
ACATAACTGTAGCGCACAGCCCGAAAATAGTATATAATATAGGTTGCGAATTGCCGCTTTGCGGCAGGCGAACAAAAATTCTTAAATTATCATCGTTTCGGAGGAAGTAAAATGGGCGTACAGAGCAGCTTCGGCTTTACCCTTGGCCGCATGGAAAAGGGCAAACTTAATAAAATAACGGACGTTCCCGGCGTAAAGGTTGGCCACGTTACCGTTCACGATGGCGAGATTAACACGGGCGTTACCGCCATACTGCCGCATACCGGCGATATTTTCCACGATAAATGCCCCGCCGCGAGCCACGTTATAAACGGCTTCGGCAAGAGCATAGGCCTTGTTCAGGTTAATGAGCTTGGCACGATAGAAACCCCTCTTATGCTTACAAACACCCTTTCCGTAGGCACGGTATCCACAGCACTTGTAAAATATATGCTTGAGCGCAACAGCGACATTGGCTGCGACACCGGCACCGTTAACCCCATGGTATTCGAGTGCAACGACGGTCACCTTAACGATATCCGCGGTCTTCACGTAACCGAGCAGAACGCGTTTGACGCTCTTGCCGCCGCGGGAGACGATTTTGAAGAGGGCGCGGTTGGCGCCGGCAGCGGCATGTGCTGCTATTCGTTAAAGGGCGGCATAGGCTCCGCAAGCCGTACATTTGAGCTTTACGGCAATAAATACACCGTTGGCGCGCTTCTTCTTACCAACTTCGGCTCCCTCAGGGACCTTACCGTTGGCGGTGAAAAGATTGGCGAGCGCCTTTATCAGGAAAAGCAGGCCAAGGCCGAGCAGAAGGACAAGGGCAGCGTTATCATGATAATCGCTACCGATGCTCCCTTAAGCGCCAGGCAGCTGCAGCGCGTTGCCCGCAGGGCGCAGAGCGGCATAGCCAGAACCGGCAGCATATCCGGCAACGGCAGCGGCGAAATAGCCCTTGCGTTCACAACCGCGAACCGCATCCCGCACTACTCCCCCGATAAGCCCCTTACCATGGAAATATTCTATGAGGACGACATGGACTATATGTTCCGCGCGGCCATAGAGTGCGTTGAGGAAAGCGTTATAAGCAGCCTTACCCACGCGACCCACGTTAAGGGCTTCCGCGGCCACGAAAAGGAGAGCCTGAGCGAGCTGCTCAATAAATAAGTACCGAATAAGCGCCCTGCCGCCGCGTGATGACGGCGGGCGCGAAAAAATAAAAAGCAACAATATCCAATCGCCGCAAGCGGCAAAAAGAAGGAGAAGCAAATGAACAAAAAGGCCATCATTAACGTTCCCTGCGCGCAGTATTACTGCACCCCCGCTTTTGACGCGGAAGCCGACGACGAGGGCTGGTACGGCCACGTTGTAACCTGCACCGAAAAGCTGGAGGGCGGCTGGTACAAAATACTTACCCCTTACCGCTATGAAACATATGCCCATAAGGACGACATGCTCTTTGTAAAGGAAGAGCTTACCCGCCGCGAGAGCGCGGACACCAAGCTTGTTCGCGTATGGGCCGCCGCCGGAGACGTTCACGCCAAGCCCGGCCACAACGGATTGGTTGTACTTACGCTTTATCGCGGAGCGATAGTTGAAAAGATAGAGGATGAGGAAACTCCCTCCGGCTGGACTCACGTTCGCCTTTACGGCGGGCAGGAGGGCTATATGCGCTCGCTGCAGGTAGGCCCTTATTACTGCGTACCCACCTTGGGCGAAGAGGAGCTTAGGAACGCGGTTGTAAACCTTGCAAAGCAGTATCTCGGCACCCAGTACCGCTGGGGCGGCAAGGGCCCGCTGGGCATAGACTGCTCCGGTCTTGTGGGCAGCTGCTATCTTATGTACGGCGTGGATATGTACCGCAACGCGGATATTAAAGAGGGCTTCTGCGTGCACGAAATCGATCGCAAGGATATAAAGAAGGGCGATATGCTCTTCTTCAAGGGCCACGTTGCCATGTATATTGGCGACGGCAAATATATCCATTCCACCAGCCGCGCGGGCAGCGACGGCGTTGTTATAAACAGCCTCCTTCCCTGCGATCCGGATTATCGCCCCGATCTTGCCAACGGCGTGCTGGGCGTGGGCAGCGTATTTTAAGCCAAATTTAAGGAGAAACCATTATGAATCAGAATGAGGACATTCGTTATCTGGACATAGGCCTTCCCGAGGACATAGCCCGCTACAAGGACATAGGCGATTTTGACAACGCCCTTCGCCTTATCGAAATGCGCCTTGAGGATCCCAAGACCACCGCTCCCCTTGCCGCCTGCCTTAGGGTTGAAAGGGAGATTATAAACCGCCTGCCCCACAACTATCCCTATACGTTTGAGCAGGCCATGGCGCGCGTGCATAAGGACATCCCCGATTTTACGGAGGAGGAGTTCAACCACCTTGTGGACATAAACCGCATAGGCTGGATATACGTGAACGGCGAAAAGCACTATTTCCGCCGCTTCCACCAGACCCTGCTTAAAACCAGCCCCGCTTACGCCGAGCGCGCCCGCGTAAAGGACACCGGCACCAGCCAGGGCGAGGATAAGCCCACCCAAACCAAGAGCCCCCTTGAGCATGCCATGGAGGTTATGCGCGAAAAAGGCGGCATGGGCGCGCACATTAAAATACGCAGCTCCATAAAGATTGACGACGATGCTTTCGTGCCCGGCAAAACCGTTAAGGTACATCTGCCCCTGCCCGCGAAGTGCCTGCAGCAGAGCAACATGAAGATTGTCGCAACATCCCATACGCCCAAGTTTATCTGCCCCGAGGATGCCCCCGTGCGCACGATATACTTTGAGGAAAAGCTTGATAAGAACGAGGAGTTCTTCGTTGAGTACGAATACGATAACTATGCCCCTTATCACGACATAGCAACCCTTACCCCGGACAAGGAACAGCCCACGTTTGAAACAAACGAGCAGTCCCCGCATATAACATTCACCCCGTATATAAAGGCGCTTGTAAAGGAGCTTAGCGAGGGCTGCGCCAACAACCTTGAAAAGGCGCACGCTTTCTATAACTTCGTTACCACAAAGGTTATGTATTCATATATGCCGGATTATTTCTGCCTTGAAAACATATCCGAATCCTGCGCCAGGAACCTTAAGGGAGACTGCGGCGTGCAGGCGCTGCTGTTCATAACCCTTTGCCGCTGCGCCGGAATACCCGCCAAGTGGCAGAGCGGCCTTTACGCAGGCCCCTACGACCTGGGTCACCACGACTGGGCGCAGTTCTATATCGCCCCCTACGGCTGGCTGTTCGCGGATGCTTCATTCGGCGGCAGCGCCTATCGCGCGGGCAATCTGAACCGCTGGAACCACTATTTCGGCAACCTTGATCCATACAGGATGGTGGCCAACAGCGAATTCCAGTTCCCCATGCAGCCGGAGGAAACCTACTGGCGCTTTGATCCCTACGATAACCAGGCCGGCGAGATGGAATATACCGACGGCCCCATTTCCCCCGCGAACGTTACCACAGGCATGGTAATGACGGACTACAAAGAACTTGACTGAGATTTTAAGGAGGATATCGCAATGACCGACAAGAAACTGCCTTTCAACAAGGCACAGATGGAAAAGATTATTGAAAAGTACCCCACCCCCTTCCATATATATGACGAAAAGGACATTCGCCATCGCGCCCGCGCCCTTCGCGCCGCGTTCAGCTGGAACGAGGGATATAAGGAATACTACGCCGTAAAGGCCTGCCCCAACCCCATACTTATGGGCATTCTGCGCGACGAGGGCTGCGGCATGGACTGCTCAAGCTATGCCGAGCTTATGCTTTGCGACGCCATAGGCGTTGTGGGCGACGGAATAATGTTTTCCTCAAACGACACCCCTGCCAAGGACTTTGAATATGCCCGCAGGCTGAACGCCACCATTAACCTTGACGACATTACCCATATAGAGTTCCTTAAGGAGCACGGCGGCATACCCGAAACCATTTCCTGCCGCTTCAACCCCGGCGGCGAGTTCCGCATTGGCACCGCCATAATGGGCAACCCCGCGGACGCGAAATACGGCTTCACCCGCGCCCAGCTTACCGAGGGCTTCAAGCAGCTTAAGGCGCTTGGCGTAAAGCACTTCGGCCTGCATTCCTTCCTTTCCTCCTGCAATACGGACAATATGTATTACCCCACGCTCGCTAAGCTCCTCTTCACCGTGGCCAAAGAGCTGCATGACGAGGTTGGCGTGGAGATAGCGTTTGTTAACCTGTCCGGCGGCATTGGCATACCCTACCGCCCCGAGGAAACCGCGACCGATATAGCCTTCGTTGGCGCAAAGGTGCACGAGGTTTATGACGAGGTGTTCGGCGGCACCGATATGCATCCCAAGATATTCACCGAGCTTGGCCGCTACATGACAGGCCCCGCCGGCTACCTTGTAACCACCGCCATTCACCACAAGGATACCCATAAGCACTTCATAGGCACCGATGCCTGCGCCGCCAACCTGCTCAGGCCCGCCATGTACGGCGCTTATCATCACGTGACCGTGCTTGGCAAGGAAAACGCGCCGCACGACCATATTTATGATATAACCGGTTCGCTGTGCGAAAGCAACGACCGCTTCGCAATCGACCGTCCCCTGCCCGAAATCACCGAGGGCGACATAATCGTTATCCACGATACCGGCGCGCACGGCTTCTCCATGGGCTATAACTACAACGGCAAGCTGAGGAGCGCCGAGGTTCTGCTGAAGGAGGACGGCTCAACCGAGCTTATCCGCCGCGCGGAAACCAACAAGGATTATTTCGCAACGTTTGATTTCCTTGATCTCCCGAGACTTAAAGAGGAGGAGTAAAGCTATGGCAATGCCAAATAAGCTCAGCCTTGGCCAGTTCCCCACGCCCATGTACAGGCTTGACAACATAAGCCGCGTACTGAACAGGAACATTTATATCAAGCGCGACGATATGACCGGCGTAAGCACCGGCGGCAACAAGGTCAGAAAGCTTGAGTATCTTCTTTATGACGCTCAGCAGAAGGGCGCGGACTACGTGCTCACCACCGGCGGCGCGCAGAGCAACCACGCCATGCTTACCGCGGCCTGCTGCAACAGGCTGGGTATAAAGCCCATACTCGTGCTTAAAAAGCGCGGCGTGCAGGGCAGGGTGGGCAACCTGCTTATAAACGAGCTTCTCGGCGCGGATGTGCGCTTTGTGGATACGGATACGTATGACGACGTATATAAGGAAATGGACCGCATCGCGGACGAGCTTCGCGCGGCGGGCCACACCCCTTACCTTGTGCCCGTGGGCGGCAGCGTGCCGCTCGGCACATTGGGCTACGTTGACTGCGCAAGGGAAATATTCACCGAGGCTTTAAGGCAAAACGTTAAAATAGACCGCATCGTGTCTACCGCGGGCAGCGGCGGAACGCTCGGCGGCCTTGTGCTCGGCTCAATCCTTTACGGCCGCGGCTGCAAGGTTACGGGCATTGCCGTTTGCGATGATCCGTTTGAGGAGATTACGGCGGAGCTTGTTAACGGCGCGGCGGAGATAATGGGCGAAAACGTGCACCTTGAGCCCAAGGATATAGACATTCTGCGCTACTACGGCGCAGGCTACGCCCAGCCCTCCAAGGAAGGCCTTGAGGCCATAACCCTTATGGCGCGCGAGGAAGGCCTTATACTCGATCCCGTTTACACCGGCAAGGCGTTCGCGGGACTTATGCATCTTGTCCGCACGGGCAACATTGGCGAAAACGAAACCGTGCTTTTCCTGCACAGCGGCGGCACGGCCTCCCTCTTCGCGGTTGATCCCACGGATATAAAATAAAAGAAGGATAATATGGAACAGAAAAAGAAAGTAGTCGGCATAATCGGCGGCATGGGTCCGCTGGCCACCGCCGACCTGTTTGAAAAAATCATTTTGAACACAAAGGCGGATTCCGACCGCAAGCACATTCACGTTATAATAGACTCCGATACCGATATACCGGACCGCACCGCGGCCATATTGGGTCAGGGCCCCGATCCCACGGATGAGCTGAAGCGCGCGGCAAAGCGCCTTGAAACCGCGGGCGCTGAGATACTGCTTATGCCCTGCAACACGGCGCACAATTTCTACCCCGCCGTGCAGGACTCCGTATCCTGCCCCATACTGCACATGCTTCGCCTTACCGCCAAGGAAATAAAGAGCCGCGGCAAGATAAAGGTTTGCCTGCTCGCGACCGACGGCACGGTTAAAACCGGCATATACGCTAAGCTTTTCGAGGAAAACGGCATAGATTACATGCTGCCCGAACCCGATGAGCAGAAGCTTATAATGAGCATGATTTACGACGGCGTAAAGGCCGGCAACGACAATTTCGACACCGCCCCCGTAAAGGCCGCCCTCAAGGCCATGCAGCAGCGCGGCGCGGATGCCTTCGTGCTCGGCTGCACCGAGCTTCCCATAGCGTTTAAGGATTATAAGCTGGACTTCCCCACCGTGGACCCCACGCTTGTGCTCGCCAAAAACGCCATCACCGAAGCCGGCTACGAGCTGAAGAACTGAAGATCAGTAAATACCTGCAGTAGGTAGTCATAGTAGTCATAGTTGCAAGAAAGAGTCGGGAAACCGGCTCTTTTTTGT
>CAZRHS010000069.1:0-6775 GCA_964600045.1 uncultured Clostridium sp. | reverse complement strand
TTGCAGCAAACGGCAACCCTGTGCCAGCCCGCGCTTTCGGGCATGGCAAGGAGCTTATCCCCCATGTGGGCAACGCCGAGCACAGGATAGGCCACGCCCGCCCCGCTTCGCACATAAACGCTCTTTCCGGTGCATAGGCTAAAGCGCGGCTTCAATGAATCGTCCGCCTCGTTTGATTCGCTGTCCATTACGCTTAATGCCCCAAAGCGGTTCCAGCCGCCCTCGTCAAGCCTTTGCCTTATAACCCCCGCGTCCCTGCCGCGGGCATCCACGGCGTAGCCCCCGCCAACGTATACGCCCACGTGCGTGGCCTTGCTGCCGTTGTGGCGGAATACCAAATCCCCCGCTTCAAGCGAATCTTTGGCCTTTTCCTTAATAATGCCGTAAAGCCCGTTCGCGCTCAAATCCCGCTCCGTGTATGCCTTAACGCCCCTTATATAGGCCATAATAAGGCCGCTGCAATCGTAGCAGGCGATGCTTGCGGCGCCGCCTGTAAGCTTATTCTCAATAAACCGCGCGCACCTTGCCGCGTTCTCCGCGCTTGTTTCCCGCTCCTCTATCCATTTTTTGTAATCAGGGCTCACCTTTTTGCCGCCAAGGAAAACGCTGCCGTCCTCGCAAACCCTGTGCCCCTCGGCTCCCCAAACGTATGCCGAGCCTACCTTAGCGCTTATCCACGCCGTAAATTCTTCCCTTTTGGTCATGCTTTGTCACTTCCTTTCCTATGCGTTCGCGCTAAGGGAGTCCATAAGCTCCCGCGCCTCTTTTTTAATTGAATCAAACTCATTAACTCTTTCGCTCTCCGCGCTTCTTCTGCGGCTTTCCTCGCTGCTTCTGCCGTTTTCGGCGCTTAACCTCAATCTTTCCGCGCTCTGGCGCTGCTTTTCGGCCTGAACCCTAACCGCCTCGGCATCCGCTATCGCCTCGTTTTTTTCAATAAGCGCGTTAAGCGAATTAAGCATAGCCGAGTTTTCCGCCATAATCGCGCTTAAAAGCGGGTATTCCCTTGTGGCGTTCAGCGTGTCCGCATTCAGTATTCCGCGCCTGCAAAGGAAATTGAACCGGGCGGAGGTTATAAGCGTTGCCATGTTCTCGCCCGAATAAACCTGAATTTCGCTTTCAACCATGCCGGGCGAAACGGAGGAGGCGAAAAGGCTTATTCTTATCACGTTCGCGCTCTCCCCCTCAATCGTAACGCCGCCCTCGCTTTCATTGCTGTCCTGGCAAACGGTCTCTCCGTTTGATTTTGAAAAAAGCGCCAGCACGCGGCAGCCCGTAAGGTCAACGCTCTTGCCGTTGTCGGTAAGGGTTATTATAAGCTCGTTGCCCGTGTCCCCTTCAACAACGCTGAATTCCCTGTTCGATATGCTTTTTGATATATCAAGCGATACCGAAAAGCTCTTTTTCACCTCGCTCATTTTCTAAGCTCCTTTGCCTTGTTCCTGCTCTTCCACGCCGTGGACGAAGTATCAACCTGCCCCATTACCGGAAAAGCCGAGCGCAATGATTTATATCCGTCGTTGCCAAACGCGTCCACAAGCTCCGTTCGCATCGCGCTCCAGTCCGTATCGGCTGAATTGTAAAGCTTGTTTCGCTCCGCCGTGTTCAGCCCGCTTACAAAGCTTATGTAATCAAGCGCGCTCATGCCGCTCTTCTTACTGCTTGATTTACTCGACCCGCTTCCGGATGAGCCTGTGCTTTTTGATGAGTTGGCTAAATATGTGCCGTAAAGCTGACTTGCCAAACCAAGCGCGGTGCTCTGGGCATTGTAGGCGTACTGCGCGTTCTGCATCTGCGCCTGCAGGCTCATTGATTCGTATTTTTCAAGCGCGGACGCTATCCTTTCGGCGAGTGTGGCGGTATACTGCGCCTCCATCATGGAAACGTCGTCCTCCGTGTCGTCATCCTCCCGCTCCTTCATGCTTGAAACGTATGTTGAGCTGCCCATGCCGCGGCTTACGGCGTCCGCGTCAAGCTCCGCCTTCGCGCTCTCTCCGCTCTTTCGCCTGTTTTCTATCGCCAGATCCACGCTCGGCCTAAGGTATGATGAAATGTCCTCCTTAAGCTCCGCCTTTGTGGGAACCGATACGGATACGCTCGGCACGCTCAACGAATTCATAATCATGCCGTAGTATTCGCCGAACTTGTTCGTGCCGTTCGCCGCGGAGTAGCTTTCGTACGCCGCCTGCGTTTTGGGTCCCCATATACCGTCCGCCTTTACGCCCAGCTTATTCTGCCAGTCTCGCACGTCCGCGCGGCTGCTTACGCCCTCCGGCACCGCGTAGCCCGATAAATAATAGCTTGCCATATTTTCTTTTCCTCCTTTAATTCTCGCTTTCAAGGGCGCTCAAGCGCTCCTCAAGCTCCTCTATTTTCTGCGCTATAATGCTGAAATTCCTGTTCAGGCAGTTTTCGTTTGCCTTCATGTCGTCCTCGGCCGTTGGGCTGTTCTTCTCGGCGCTTAAAGCAATCGTGTAAAGCGCGCGCATGTCCATTGCCATTTATTCCGTTCTCCTCCTTGTTTCAAATTCCGCTTCTATGCCGCCCATAAGCTCAAAGCTTCCTCCCGCCTCGTTATACAGGCGCAGGGAAAACGTCCTTCCCTCGTTTTTAAGCGGCACCTCCAGCACCTCCGTTTCGCTTTTGGGCAAAAGCGTTCTGTATGTTGATTCGTTTTCCCCTATGCGCACGTCAATAAGCGTTGCGCTGTCGCGCTCGTCGCTCCTTCCCCTTAAATAAAGCCTGCGCATGCATTTTATGCTGCCCTTGTCGTAAAGGTCACTCACGGGCGTTTGCCAATAGGCGTTTATGTCCGCCCCGTCGTATGTGTTTCCTTCATCAAGCGCGCACAGGCGGCGGTTTTCGTTTGCTATATACACTTTTCCGTCAACGGAGCATATATCGTATGCCCTAAATCCCCGCCGCAGCATATATATTCCCCGGGAAATATCGTATTCTATAAGGGCGTTCGCCTCACCGCCCGCCTCATCAAGCGTAAAATAAAGCTTGTCGCGGCATATCGCCCCGCGGCTTTCACTAACCGAGGAATTGTCGAGTATTTTGCTTATGCATTTAGCGTCGCTCATAAGGGCGGCGTTCACCCCGTTGAACACGGCAATGCCGCCCCTTGTCAAAAAGAAAAGGCTGCCCGCGCGCTTTACAATCGCCCTGTAATTAGCCCGCTCCGTGCAGCCCTCCACCTGCTCGATTATAAAATTGGAAGGCTTGTCGCCAAGCAGCCTGAATACGCTGTCCCGCTTGAATATGATAAGCTGATTGCCCAAGGCCGAAAGCGCCACAATGGGGTCGCTCTTCATGCTGCCCACCTCCGTGTGCCCGCCCTCAACGTTCGCGCTCGCCTCAACGCTTGCCCAGCTTTCTATGCTCCGTGTGCCGCCGGGAAGCTCCGACCAATAAAGCCTGTTAGGGTGCTCCTTATCCCCCGCGGCGAAAAGCCTGCTTTTATAAAGGGCCAAATAGTTCGCGCTTATGTTTGAGTTTCCTTCAGCCGAACCGAAAAGCGAAACGCTCTCCCCATCAAACTTAAGCATCTGCCCCTCTCCGGTTGCTATTATTAAGTAATCCTTAGAGTTTATGTCCGCCTGGGCAAAATCAAAGCGGTGGCTTTCAAGCGGAGAGGAAAACGCGTATATCTCCTGCCACTCCCCGTTTTTATAGGCGTATATGCTCTCCCCCGCCGCGGCTACGAATATTGTTCCCTCAATCGTGCGAAAAGCCCTAACCGCGTGAATCTTGCCGGTGCCGGGTATGGGCTGCTCAATCGCTCTTTTCATGCCGCGGCATACCTTTAGGCCGCCGTCCGATGTATCCATGTTGCAGGCATCGGGGCTCATGCCGCTTTTAAGCGCGTTTTCGTCGCTTGATTGGTCTATGCCCAAAAATTCGTTTATTCTGTATATCGCCCTTGCCATAGTTACCACCTGTTTCTTATTAAATAGCTATCATCCGCGCCCATGTGGGGCCGAAGCTTGCTTTTTCCCGCCTCGTAAAGCTGAAAATATATGTTTCCCCCGCGCTGATTGGCGGCGTCTCCGCTGGCGCGTTCGCGGGCCACAACATAGGTTACAATCAGCTGCCCCGCCGCCTCGCCAAGCTCCGGCTCGTCGCTCGCGTTTGAAAGGCGCTTTGGTATAAAGCGGTATGTTATATCCGCCTCGCCGTCCGCTGAATCCACCCTTACGCTGCCGCTTTTCGTTTCGCTTTCGTAAAAGGGCACGTCAGAGCCGTTCATTTTCACTTTCATTACCCTTACGCATTCGCGGCTAAGGCTTAGGCAGTCTATCTCGCCGCCGTTTATGCTTACCCTTTCGGTTTTGGTGGGCTTTATATAATTAGAAAGGTCAACTATGGCATCGTTGGCAAAAAGAGTAAGCTTGTCGCGCCAAATGTCCATTGTCTGCGCGTCGTGCCCATGCCCGGTTTGAATAAGGGCGGAAACTATAATATCGTTAAGCGTCATGCTTCTTCCCCCTTAACCGAGCCTTTTGCCCATGCCGCGCGTGTATGCCGCCGTATCAAGGCGGCTCTTCTCCCTAAGCTCCTCGCTCTGCTCAATAAGCCTTGCCACGTTTTCGGGTACACTAACCTTTACCCCGCGCTTAATCCTGTAAAAAGTGCCGTTCACGCCGCCTTCCCAGGGATAGTTGTTCTCCCCGGGGAGGGGCGGCAGCATAATTTCTCGCTTTGCCGCCGCGTCCATGCCCGTTTTCTCCTTTCTTCTTATTGTTATTCGCTTACGCCGTGCTCTATGCGCACTATCCAAAGCTGGTTCAGTATTACCGCCGCGAAGCCGGATACCTTAGCGCCAACGGTTGAGCGCTGGTCCAGCGGGTCGTCCGCGCCCGCGCTGCCGCGCGGCTTTACAATGCTTTCAAGCGCGCCGTTTTCAAGGTCTATAACGCCGTAGGCATCCTTGCCGAATATAACGCTCATGTGCACGTCCGCGCACTTCTTGGTGCTGTCCTGCTTGCCGGCATCGGATGTATAAACAATCGTGCCCGCGCTTATCGCGCTTGAAGAGGGACTTTGAAGCGTTATGGTCTTATTCTTAGCGTCCGCGCTCTTTATGCCGTAGCTCACGCCGCCTATGCTCACCTTTTTAAGGCTCATGGCTCCCGCGGCACCCTGCTCACTAAGCTCATCAAGCGTAATTACGTCGCTCCCCGCCTGGTGGGAAACAACACGGGCAAAAACGGACTGCTTTATAACCTTGGCCTCGGTGGACTCAACGAACACAACCCCGAAAAGCCTGCCTATTTCGCCGGAATAGATATTCTCCGCGTTGCTGTACTTTGAAACGTCCTGCCAAAGGGGATCCTCCTGCAGATCGTAAACCGCGTCCGGTGAGCAAACGCAAATGTAGTGCGGCCTGCGGCCGTCCCCCGCGAAGGGGCGCGCCTTTGCCTTTTTAAGCGTGCGCACGGCCTTTCGCACCTCGTTTACGGTAAGGGTATCTGATGATGATATTTCCTCCCTCGCGCCCTTGCCGCCCACGTACTGCACGTTTGTGCCGGAGCATATAACGTCCCTTGTAACCCATTCCATAACGGTGCCTATCTGCTCGCCAAGAAGCTCCGCGCTGTCGCTCAAAACCCTGTCGTACGCGGTGTCCTCAAGAAGGTCGCTTATTTCAACATAGGCGCCGTACTGCGAAAGGGCGGCCTCAACGGTGCTCTGCGAAAGGGACTGACCCTCCGGCGTTCTGCCCTCCTCAAGGGCGCACATGTTTTCGTCAATGTCAAAAAGGTTCCACCTGCGGAACTCCGCGTAGCGGCCGTTGTTAAGGGGCACGGTGCGCTTCTGGCCGTATTTGGTGAATACAAAGCGGGTGCGCGCGCCCTCAAGCAGCTGCCTGTCGTAATATTCCTTGTTAAGGGCGGTTGTGTTAAGGGTTGAATTGGTAGTGTTGGTGTTCATGTTTTGTTTTTCCTTTCTTTAATTTTGATTTGGTTGATTGATTGGTGCTTCTTTGATTACATTCCGAAGCGGTTCTTTTTGAATCTTGCGAACTCATCGGCGCTCATGCTCTTAAAGTCCGGCTCGCTGCTTGCGGGCACAGCCGCGCGCATCTGCACGGGCATGCTCTTTCTTGCCAAAAGCTTTTCTATCGCGCTCTCCGCGCCCTCGCGCCTGGCGTTCTCCGCGTTTTCCGCCGCCCATTCTGCTTCCTTAAGCCTAATGGCAAGCTCGGCCGGCATCTGCCTTAGCATGCTCAAAAAGCCCTCGTCCTCAAGGTAGCTTTCAATGCCCCGCTTTAGTTTGCCCTCCTTTTCAAGGCTTTCCAAAGCTCCCGCGGCCCTCGCGCCCACTATCTGGGCGCTTTGCGGGGCGAACTCACCCGTAAGCATCGCAAGCGCCTCCTCGCTTGAAAGGGAGTAGCTTTGGGTAAGCTCATCAAGCATGCGGCAGCCAAGCTGATACTCGGCGCTGTTTTCGTAGGCCTCCCTAACTCGGCGTATAAGCTCTTCCTCGCTCACGCTGCCCGGCTCAAGGAGCGCCTCCGCTTCTCTTTCGGCGTTCTGCCTTTCCTTCTGTTCCATCGTTTTTTCTCCTTTCTTTTTATTTTTGGGTATAAAAAAAGAACCTGCGAGATTTCTCGCCGGTTCAGTTGCAATGAAAGCCCCCGGGGTTGTTAAGGGGCGGCGGCCCCTTAAGCTTAATTCCGGCTCTGACGACATGCGCGTCAGAACGGATGAAAACCAAGGGTTTTCATTCTTTGCGGGGTTTGCCGCCCGTGAGCGGAGCGAGAGGCAAA
>CAZRHS010000068.1:0-7013 GCA_964600045.1 uncultured Clostridium sp. | reverse complement strand
CTTCATTTCCTTAAGCACATCGTCAAGCGGCATTGTTTTATGCACAAAGTTGACGGGCATAAGTATTTCCCTTATGTCGAACCCATCGGGGTTGTCCGCAAGCTTTTTATAGAAGTGGTTCAGGTGCAGTATGCCTATTATGTTGTCCACCGTGTTCTCAAACACAGGCAGGCGTGTATAGGGAGATCTGTTCGCTATTTCGAGTATTTCGGCGAAAGTATCCTCTATATCGATTGTAAGCATATCCACGCGCGGGGTAATTACCTCATACGCCTGGACATCGTCAAAATCCAGCGCGCTCTGCAACAGGTCCGCCCTGTCCTCATCTATTACGCCCTCGTCCTCAACGGTGTCTATTATCGTTTCAAGGTCGTCTTCGGTTATGGCGTCCTCAGCTTCACCGTCGTCCTTTTTGATAAGCTTGTCCACGCCGCCGAGTATGGTCTTTATAAGCCACACAACGGGATACGTGATTATCATAAGCGCCTTAAGCGGAATGGCGGCAAGATGCGTGAACCCGAACGACACCTGAACGGCGATTATCTTAGGCATTATTTCGCCGAAGGTAAGGATTATAACGGTCATTATGGCCGTTGCCACGCCCGCGCCCTTATCGCCCATAAGGCTTATGGCTATAACCGTTGCCACGGACGAAGAGGCTATGTTCACAAGGTTGTTGCCTATAAGTATTGTTATAAGCGCGTCGTCATAGTTTTTGTATATGCTGTACGCTATTTTGGCGATCTTGCTGCCGTTTTCGGCCTCGGCCGCTCTTTTCAGCTTAATCTCGTTTACTGAAGCGTAAGCAATTTCGGAGCCGGAGAAGAACGCGGAAAACGCGATGAATATAACTATCGCTATATAATCCCATACGGTAGCCATTATTCAGCCGCCTCCTTGTCGTCTTCGTCGTATATTTCGCCGACAAGCTCCTCGAGTATATCCTCGATTGTTACTATGCCTATTGTTTTGCCTTCTTTATCGAGCACAACGGAAAAATGCGTTTTATCGTTGCTCATCGCGGTAAGCAGATCGTCTATCGCTATGCCGTCATACACAAAATGTATATCGTCCATAACGTCTTTAACGCTCACGAACGCGTTCTTATAGCGCTCGCGGAAGAACTTTCTTATCTGCACAAGGCCCACGGGGTTGCCGCTTTCGTCTATAACGGGCAGGCGCGAATGAATATCGTTTTTTATAACATTCATGGCCTCGTCCCCGCTCATGCCAATATTAAGCTTAACCACCTTGTCCCAGGGGGTAAGCACCTCGCGCACGAACGTATCCGAAAACTCAAGCGCGCTTTGCATAAGCTCCGCTTTTTCCTCGTCTATCTCGCTCTCCTCCGGAATGCTTTCGATTATATCGTAAAGCTCATCCTCGGAAACGGTGGGCTCCTCCTCCACGTTTTTCTTAAACGGCTTGCTGGCGAAATTGCTGATGGTTGTAAACACTATCGCAAGCGGCCAAAGAACTTTCATAAAGAAGAGCAGCGAACCCGCAATGGCAAGCGAAAACTTTTCGCTGTTCGCCTTGGCAAAGCGTTTGGGTATCATTTCGGCAAGCAGAAACACCACAAAAGTAGTTACTATTGTGGTAACGGTAACATAACTTACGCCCCAAAGCTTTGTTGCCATCAGTGTGGCTACGCTGGCGCAGCTTATGTGCATTATGTTTGTTCCAATAAGTAGTGTGGTAAGTGCTCTATCGAAATGATCCAGAATATACAGCACCCGCTTTGCGCGGCGGTTGCCGTCGTCCGCATAGCTCATAATGCGTATGCGGTTCACGCTAGCCAGAGCAATCTCCGTAGCGGAAAAATATCCTCCGCCCAATATAAAGGCGAGGATCGCGATTAGGTATCCTATCGGACTCCCATCGTCCATAAAGACGTATCATCCCTTTCTTAATCAAAGTGTTATGTATTCTATCACAAATTATGTGGATTTGCAATATACGCGGCAAGTATATTAAAAAGGAGCGGCCTCAGGCCGCCCCTTGGAGCAATTCAGCTTATTCGGTTTTACTCGCCCTGATACATGGGGACGACGGCACCGTCAAAGGTTTCGTTGATGAACTGGGCCACTTCGGGACCGGTAAGGATCTCGGCAAGAGCCTTTATGGCCTCGTTATCCTCGTTGCCTTCCTTTACGCAGAGAATGTTGGCATAGGTCTTGGCGGATTCGCCATCGGCGCTTTCAACGGCAAGAGCATCGGTGGAGGCGTTCAGGCCGGCCTGTATGGCGTAGTTGCCGTTTATAACGGCCAGGTCAACATCCTCAAGGCTCCTGGGCAGCTGGGCAGCCTCAACCTCGATTATGTTAAGGTTCTTGGGGTTCTCGGCAATGTCAAGAACGGTGGCGGTGTAGCCGGCATCTTCCTTAAGGGTTATAAGGCCTTCCTGCTCAAGCAGATACAGGGCGCGGGCTTCGTTTGAACCGTCGTTGGGAACGGCGATGGTAGCGCCATCGGCAAGCTCTTCAATGGAAGCGGTTTTGCCGGCGTAGATTCCGAAAGGCTCATAGTGCACGGAGGCAACAGACACAAGGTGGGTGCCGTTCTCTTCGTTGAAGTTGGTCAGATAGGGCTGATGCTGGAAGTAGTTGGCATCCAGTTCGCCGGACTCAACAGCGGTGTTGGGAACAACGTAATCCTGATACTCGGTGATCTCCAGGGTGTAGCCTTTCTCTTCCATGAGGGTGGCGGCGTACTCAAGAATTACCTTGTGGGGCGTGGGAGATGCGCCGATGCGGACGGTCTTGGAGTCGGTACTCTGGGCACAGCCGACGAGGGCGAATGCAAATACCAGGGCGAGGGTGAGTGCAAAGATGCGTTTCATTTTAGTTTCCTCCTAAAATTTTTTATTTTTTAAATTTGGCGCTTTCGCGTCTTATTTTCTGCGTTTATCGGTGCGCTTAACGGTGGTTGTGCCGCCGGTTTGTATAAGCTGAACTATTATTACTATCAGCACAACGGTCACAAGCATTGTTGCGGTATCGTATCTGTAATAGCCGTAGTTTATGGCTATCGCTCCCAGTCCGCCGCCGCCTACGCAGCCGGCCATTGCGGAGTAACCAAGGATTGTGGTCGCGGCCGTGGTGGCGTTTGACAAAAGCGAAGGGGCAGCTTCTCTTAAAAGAATCTTTGTGATTATCTGCCATGTGCTTGCGCCCATACTGCGCCCGGCCTCTATAACGCCGGCGTCAACCTCCGCAAGAGAGGTTTCAACAAGCCTTGCAACAAACGGCGCCGCCGCTACGATAAGCGGAACAACCGTGGCGCTGCTGCCTATTGTGGTGCCCACTATAAAGCGGGTTACCGGCATAATCGCGACAAGCAGTATAATGAAAGGAATGCTGCGGACTATGTTCACTATCGTGCCGAGCACGGCGTTTACGGTGCGGTTCGGGCGGATGCCGTTCTGCGCTGTTATGTTCAATATAACTCCCATCGGCAGGCCCAGGACGTATGCGGCTACGGTTGAGGCAATGGTCATGTAAATCGTTTCCGCTATGCCCTTGAGCATAAGGCTTATAAATCCGGATTCAAACATTGCCGTCTTCCTCCTCACTGAAGTGCACTCCCGTACCGGAAAGGTAGGTTAGTATTCTCTGCGCCGCGTCCTCGTCATCGGGGAGCTGCACAAGCATCTGGCCGTATACCACGCCGTCTATCGTGCGGGTATCGGCAAAAAGTATATTCACCGCGGCCTTGCAGTTAAGCACTATGTCCGCGATAATGGGCTCGAATGCGTCCTTCCCGTCGAACACTATTCTTACGCGCTTGCCGCCGGGTGTAAACTCGGTATGTTCCGCGCCCTCGCCCAGAATAAGCTGCCTTGCGATATCGCTCTTGGGATGGTGGAACACATCCTCCACGTCTCCGCATTCAACTATGCGGCTTTTATCCAGTATCGATACCCTGTTGCAGGCTTCCTCTATAACGCTCATCTGGTGCGTTATTATAACTATCGTAACCCCAAGCTCCTTGTTTATCTTTTTAAGGAGGGCGAGTATGCTGCGGGTTGTGGCCGGGTCAAGCGCGCTTGTGGCCTCATCGCAAAGCAGTATCTTCGGCGAAAGTGTGAGCGCCCTTGCTATGGCTACGCGCTGCTTCATGCCGCCTGAAAGCTGGGAGGGATAAGCGCTTTCCCTGCCCGAAAGTCCAACAAGCTCTATCAGCTCAAGGGCTCTCTTTTTGGCGTCCGCCTTTTTCCAGTGCGCAATCTCCATTGGGAAGCAAACGTTTTCAAGTATGCTTGCCTGGCTGAGCAGATTAAACTGCTGGAATATCATGCCAATGTTTCGCCTGGCTACGTTCAGTTCTTTTTCGTTAAGCGAGCGAATATCCTGGCCGTTTATTATTATGCTGCCCTCGTCCGGCTCCTCAAGCCTGTTCAGGCAGCGCACCAAAGTGCTCTTGCCCGCACCGGAGAGGCCTATTACGCCGAATATGTCCCCCTCGTACACCGTAAGGTCAACGCCGTTCAGCGCCGTAACCTTTTTCTCTCCGCCGTTGAAGCTTTTTGATAAGCCCCGCACGGTAATGATTTCCTTCATTCCTGCCTCCTGCTGCCAAAACACAAAAGGAGCGCCGGGTCTGTGCCCGTCGCTCCGGTTAAGCCTTTTCGCTTCTCGCCGTTAGCGCACGACTACACACCCCGCAAATTGTCTGCTGGGCATCATCATGCACATGTACATAGCGCGAATCTCTATCATGGCGGCTTCCTTTCCTCATTGATCGGCACAATCATATACCATCGGCAGAAGTCTGTCAATAGCAATTATTCACAAAATCTAATTTTTATTCGCGCTATTTTTTTCACAAAACAGGTCCTTCCCCTTGCAATATGACGGGATATGGTCTACAATTGCATCAGGAGGATGCTCAATTATGCATTTTGACCCTAACGACAGGCTGTCGCTTACAGCCAGAGTTTATAAACAGATAAGAGACGATATAATCGAAGGGCGTTACGCGAACGGAGCCTATCTTGTTGAAACAAAGCTTGCCGAGGAGCTGGACGTGAGCCGCACGCCCATAAGGGAAGCGCTGAAACAGTTAGAGCTTGAGGACCTTGTTGTAAGCATACCCAACCGCGGCATGATGGTTCAGGGCATGAGCAGCCAGGATATAGACGATATATTTACCGTTCGCCACCTGCTTGAAGGCCAGGCCGCTTACTGGGCGGCGGAGCGCATAGATAAAAACAGCCTTGCCAGGCTTACCGAAATAGTTGAGCTTATGGAAATGTACACACGCAAGAACGACGTATCCAATCTTGCAAGACTTGATACAGAATTCCATGAGGTTATATTTTCCGCGTCCGACAGCCGTATACTAAGGCACATACTTTCTTCGCTGCACCGCAACACCCGCCAGGTGCGCGTTAATTCATTAAGCTCGCCCGACAGGCCGTCCAACAGCCTTAAGGAGCACAGGGCCATATTCGAGGCCATAGAGCGAGGGGACGCCCCCGCCGCTAAGGATGCCATGGAATCCCACGTGCGCAACGCGCGCAAGCGCCGCAGCGCCGAGGAAGAGAATACGAACGAAGAATAAACCCGATTTTATGCCGGCGCGTAAGGAGCATGTCCCTGCGCGCTTTTTAATAAACCTATCGCAGGAGGAACAGCTATGCAGAATCGTATATTTCCCGCGGGTGAAGAATATCCCTTCGGCGGACCCGGCAGGTTTATTCTAAGCACAATACAGGCGGCGGAAGAAGAGCTGAGGCGGGATTACACCGAAAAGATTGACCTTATATACATTGATCCGCCCTTCGGCACCGGGGACGGGTTTTCCGTTAAGCTGCCCGGAATACGCGAAAAGGTAAAGATTCCCGCATACAGCGACAATCTTGACACCGCAAGCTACCTTGCCATGATGCGCACGGTGCTTACGCTTTGCCATGACCTTCTTAAGGACACGGGATCGATATACGTGCATATAGATTATCGCATGAGCGCCCGCATACGGCTTATGCTGGACGATATATTCGGCGAAAACTGTTTTCAAAACGAAATAATATGGGCATACAAGAGCGGCGGCCGCTCAATCCGCCACTATTCCCGCAAACATGACAACATACTGTTTTACAGAAAAAGCGCGAAAGCTTATTTTGACATATCCTCTGTCGGCGTCCCGCGCGGGCCTATGAAGCGAAACAACATGAAGCGCACCGTTGACGAAAACGGCAAGCTGTGCTTTTCCATCCGTTCCGGCGGAAAAACATACACCTATTATGAGGATACCCCCGTATACCCTAGTGACGTTTGGGCGGACATTGAGCACATGCATCAGCGCGACCCGGAGCGCACAGGCTACGCCACGCAGAAGCCGGAGGCCCTTTTAAGGCGCATAATTTCCGCATCCTGTCCCGAGGGCGGGCTTGTTGCCGATTTCTTCGGCGGCAGCGGAACAACGGCGGCCGTGGCTGCAAAGCTGAACAGGCGATATATTACGGTTGACGCATCGCCCGCATCGCTTGGCATAATAAGAAAGCGCCTGCTCTCGGCAGGGCGCGACGCATCGCTTATAAAGCAAAGCTCCGCGCTGAGGCTGAGCTACCCTGTTCTGCCGGAGGGCGATTTTGAGGCGGAGTTCAGCTTTTCCCGCGACGCGTTCGGCACATACGTGCGTCTTGATTCGGCCGAAAGCAAATTCGGCCTGTCCTTCATGGCATTCGGCACAACCGATTCAGACGGCATATTCCGCCCCGCTGAATACACCCTGTTCCCCGCCCCCGGCTCCCGCCTGAGCGATTCCTCCTGCCGCGCTAACACCGTGCAGCTCTGCGACAACGCCGGAGGGATGAGATTTTATGAGGTGTGATGGGGAAATTTGTTCATGTATAACTCAAAAGGCTTTCAGCGATCTGATTTGAATAAGGTAAAGGAAAGAAATGTTTGACTTTGATATAGTAAACAGCGTATTAAAGAAATATCACGGCAACGGCGGCGATGTTGTAATTCCCGACGGGGTGACAGAAATAGGGGAAGATGCGTTTT
>CAZRHS010000067.1:0-7021 GCA_964600045.1 uncultured Clostridium sp. | reverse complement strand
TTTGCCCTTCGGGCCGTGCCTTTCGAGTCCCACCTCCGTTATTCTCGATAAAAAATGGAAGTCCAATGCTTCGCAGGGACTTCCATTTTTTGGTGCCGGAAGTGGGACTCGAACCCACACGTTGTCGCCAACAACGGATTTTGAGTCCGTCACGTCTGCCAATTCCATCATTCCGGCGTAGTTTGCATTTTATCACAGATGCGCCCGCATTGCAACAACAATCGAAAGCGCACAAAACCGCGGGCGGCGCATATCGCGCCGCCGCGGCATGGTTTAATTTATTATTCTTTATCTATATAGGGCTTAAGGAACTCCGGTGCGGCTTCCTCGCTGCCGGTTATGCTGAGCACCAGCTTTATGTTTCTGCGCTCCGCAAAATCCGCAAGCTCTTTGAAAAGCTCTTCAAGGGTATCAAGCTTATGATGAACTATCTTCACGAATCCATCAACGAAAAGGTACTCAAGGTCGAAATCCTGCGCCGCAATGCCCGACACAAAACCAAAGAACATCTTAGGGCCTTTTATATGGCACTCTGAAGCATCAACAAACCTGATGTCGTGCTTTAAGCCATACATATACTGATTGTCGTTATCAATGAAAACTATGCTGCCGTTTGCCGTTTTAAGCGTTTCGTTGGCAATGTCGATTATGCGCTTTGTCTTGCCCGCGCCGGCTTCGCCGAATATTACCTTTATCAAGATGAGCCTCCCTCTGCGTTTAACAACGCTAATGAAATGTTCGTGTATTATTATAACCTTTTTTGATGCGTTTGGGCAATAGCGGTTTATACAAATTCACCTTAAATACATAAATACATTTTATATATTCAACATGTTCTTTTCAAAGTCCATTCATGATATACTGTTAGAATGAGCGATAAAAAAGGGACTAAGGACATGAAACGGGTTTTAGGCTGCATCCGCCGCGCGGATGAAAGATACAACATGATACGCGAAGGAGATAAAATATGCGTTGGCGTATCGGGCGGCAAGGACAGCCTGCTCCTGCTTTACGGATTAAAGCTGTATCAGCGGTTTTGCTACAGGCACTTTGACGTTTGCGGCGTTATGCTGGACCTGGGACTTACGGATCAGGATCTTGCGCCGGTTGAGGATTTTGCGCGGAGCATAGACGTGCCGTTTGACATAATCAAAACCGACATAGGCGACGTTGTATTCAACATAAGGAAGGAAAGCCACCCGTGCGCGCTTTGCGCAAAGCTTAGGCGAGGTGCGCTGAACGACGCCGCACGTGAACGCGGCTGCAACCTGGTGGCACTTGGGCACAACAGGGACGACGTTATAGAAACGTTTTTCATGAGCCTTCTTTACGAAAGCAGGCTTAATACGTTCGGCCCGGTAACGTACCTTGGCCGCAAGGACGTTACGGTTATAAGGCCGATGGTATTCCTGCCCGAAAAGCAGGCGCTGAGCATTGCTACGCGGCTTGATTTGCCCATACGCAAGCCTAACTGCCCGGCGGCAGGCCACACAAAGCGCGAGGAAATGAAGGACGTTATACGCTACTTTACAAGCCTTATACCGGACGCTGAGGAGCGCATTATGAACGCGATAGCGGACACGGAAAAATACGGCATGTGGGACAATCTGCGCCTGCCGCCGAGGGATCTTGCGGACATAGCCGCGCGCAAAACTAACACGGACAATAGCGAAGAAGAGGAGAACTGAAATGGAAGAAAAGACACTGTTTTTACTTATTATAGGCTATCTTGGCATAATGAGCCTTATACTTTTCCTTATGATGGGACTGGACAAGGCCAAGGCCAAGCAGGGCGCCTGGCGCATAAGCGAAAAGGCGCTGTTTGTAACGGCCGCTATAGGCGGCGGCATAGGCGGAGTGCTTGGCATGAAGGTATTCAGGCACAAGACAAAGCACACCTCTTTCAAAATAGGCATGCCGCTGCTGGCGGTGCTTAACCTGGCCGCGGCGTATCTTATAATGCGGATAAATCAGGGCTAAAAAAGACCGGAGCGGTCAATTTTCAACCTGCTCCGGCTCAACATATTCTATTGCGCACCAAATTGTATTCAACAGGCCGTCGGCATGGTTCAGTTCTATCTGCACCTGCCTGCGGCTTTTATTTACCTTTAGCACTTTGCCGTTAAGGGAACAAAGCGGGCCTTCGCAAAAGCGTATCTTAGTGCCCTCCTTAATCACCTTGGTAGGCTCTATCACGCCGCTGTGCTGCTTCAGCCAGTTTACAAACTCCGCATCCGTTCCGCGCAGCATATACTCACCATCGTCATACTGCAGCAGCTTAATTACGTTTTGCAGCGAATTCACGGCCCTGACGTCGGGCTCTTCCTCGCACTCGAAGAAAACATACCCCGGCAGAAGAAGCGTTTCCTTTTCGGCAAGCCTGCCGTTTATGGGCTTAAACTTGATAATCTTTGGAATCAGAACGTCGTAACCCCTCCGCACGAGGCCTGACTTTATTCCCGATTCGAACCCGGTTCTGCAAAAAAGGCAATATACCCCCATTGCTTACCCCCTTAGTTAATGCGTTATTCAACTATGCCAAGCTCTTTAAGCTTTGCCAAAAACTCGTTTGTATCCTTTATGGCGGCGGCCGCATCCACATCGTATTCCGCGGCAAGCATATTCGCAAGGTCTTCCGCATCCTTTGCGCGCTCAAGCGAATCCCATATAAATTCGCCGGTTTCGTTGAGCGTTATAAGCCCCTTTATATCAAGCGACGCGTCGCCCACGGGCACCAGTATAACATCGCCCGCTATATTCCGCTTTACAAGCCTTTTCAGTATTTTCATTTATTTATCCTCCTCCAATGTAAGCCGAACCGTTTCGCGCGTCATACGGCACACGTATTCTGGCTTTACGTTAAAATGCCCGGTTTCCGTTACGCACATGGCGGCGCAGGCATGGCAGGCGTGCTTATAGCCGCATACCGCGCACTCCGCGGGCAAGCGTATTTCGGCAGTAGCTGCCTTAATTTGCTTCCAGGCCTCGCTGAAGCCAAGCTCCTTAATTGATACCGCAGGCTCTGTCATCATGCCGCAGGGGGTCATTATGCCCTGCCAATTAAGCCAAAATGCGCTTCTGCCGGCGCGGCACATTACGCCCTCGCCCGGCGTGCCCTCGCAATCCGTATTTTCGCTTACGCTTATGCCGCGGCGCATGGCCTCCGCGCGCAGGCGAAACTGCTCTTCGCTGAAGCGGAACCTATCCCACATTACGCTGTATTTGGCGGCATCCTCCGCGCTGAAGCGATCGTTTTCGCCAACCATGGCCTCGCTTCGCCGTATGGGCGGGAACATATACGTGGCAAGCTGCATAGGCGTGCCAAGGGACTCGGCTATATCATATATTTTTTGCATATCGGCGGCATTATACTGCGTAAGCGACACATTAAGCTTTACGCCTATGCCGATCTGTTTAAGCGCGCGTATGTTCGCAACCACCTTATCAAACGCGTTTATGCCGCAAAGGCGCTCGTAGGCCTCCGGTCCCGCGCCGTAGAGGGTTATATTAAACCTGAAGGGCGGCTCGTGGCGGAAGAAATCCAGCATATCCTTATCGATAAGGGATGCGTTGCTGTTCACGCTGACCATAAGGCCCATCTTTTTAAGCTCGGTTAATATAAACCGGAAATCCTGCCTTACAAGCGGCTCTCCGCCCGTAAGAAGCAGGAAAAGCATGCCTTCGCTTCTGGCCTTTTCGGCTATGGCAAGCCACTCATCCGCGCTAAGCTCCTCTCCCCTGCGCTTCTGCTCCGCTTCGCTTAAATGAACATAACACATTTTGCAATTGAAATTGCAGCGCGCGGTAAGCTCGAAATTGCCCGCAAGGGGCGTACCCGCGCGGCATGCCTTGGCGTGAAGATAGGACGAAAGGCGCGGTTCCGTGCTGTTAGTTTCCATTTTGTCCCCCAAATAATTCGTTCTGCAGCAGCCTTACGGCGCTCTCGTCCGCGCGGCAGCTTAGGCAATACACATTTGCCCGTTCAACAAGCTGCGCCGCAAGAAGAGTCATGCGCGAGGCGCTGTCCGCATCCCACTGATAATAGGCGCACTGGCTCAAAAGTGCCGCAAACGCCTCCTTTGCGCCCGCACGGCGCAAATTATTCTCCCCCGATTTAGACAGCAGCACTATCGCCCGAATCGGCGCGGAGGCATTTTGGCATATACGGGATGTGCCCGAATAGAATACGCCGTTAGCGGTTAAATCGTCAAGGCGGATAAGCGACCTATCGCCGTTTATTATATCAGCCGAGGCGAACTCACGCCAAAGGTAGGCCTGCGTGCTTTTGCCTATGCCGCTCGGCCCCGTGAAAAGCAGGGCAACTCCATTTACGATAATAAAAGAAGAATGCAGCACAAGGCGGCCATAGTCCGCAAGAATATCAAAAAGATCGGCCGATTCAAGAATGGCCTGAGAATACATCGTGTCGCGATAGCCAAGGCCGCACGAAAGGCGCGTTTGCCCCGGCGTACGCACGGAATAGGCAAACTGATTTGCGCCGTACACCTTAAGCGTATGGACGGCATCGCCCTCCGTCCAGCGGCTTACGGGGCCGCTTTTGGTGGCGCAGGGCGGCACGGCGGGCGCGGACTTAACATATTCAAGCGATATAAGGTGATCGGTTTTGGCGGACGGCTCGGCACGGAAAAGGGCGCTTTGCTTTGAGCGGATCCAGTCGCCCTCACCGCGGATTTCAACGGTTACGCCGCCAAACGTGAAGCGCTCACTGCTCATAAGTGGTGAACATAATTGAGGCGTAATCAACCGTATAGTGGCCGGCATAGCAGGTTGCGCTCTGCCCGGCGGCAAGGGAGGATATGCCCACGCGGTAGGTTATGCCGCCAATATAAAGATTGTCGTACGCTACCTTATAATAAACATATATCTGCCCAAGGTCCTTATTGGATATGTTCGTTACGGTTATGGCGGTATCCTCGCCGGTTATTTCGAGAACATCGGAATTAAGGGAGGGTTCTTCCTCGAACGCGCCATACATTACGGTTACGGCGGAAAGGCCGGAGGTGGTCTCCGGCGCGGCCTTGCGGTTAAGCTCCAATAGCTGCGCCCTTGCGCCCGCGGGCAGGGTTGTTACATCAAATTCATAGGTTTCGCCCGCGACAATTACGGCAAGGTTTGCGTACTGCACGGTTTTATCGGAGGTGTTTTCAACAGTTATGGCGCACACGTCCGAAACGGTTTCGTCCGAACCATCCTCCACATAGTAGCCGGCGTATTTGCCAACGCTTACCACTTTAAGCCCGCTTCCCGCATCCCACTCGGTCGGCTGCTCCTCGGCGGCGGTTTCTATAGGTGTGGCGGCGGTGGGAGTATCCGTGGGGACCTCCACCACGGCATCTGTCTGCTCTTCATCCGCGGCACAGCCCGCAAGCAGCGCCAGAAGAAGAACGAGCATGATTGAAATAAGCTTTTTCATAAAATCCCCCTTGGTAAAAAATGCCCCGCCCTATTCGGGCAGGGCACATTGTCCGTGTCGATCAATCAGGAATTAAATAACTTAGACTCATCCGTCGGGTTGTGGTAGCAATAACTTTGGTCACCATCTGTTATTTTTTTTGTACATCCCGATACACTGTCAGTAAATATCGTACCTAACCCTGGAATATCCAACCCGCAGGTACCATATGACTGCGTTCTGATCTGCTTCTCGCATCCTGACGCAATATTTGAGCTCAGTTCAAAGCTTTCAAAGTAAAGCTCGGGCTTAACATAAGTCTTTTTCATTGTTCTTTACCCCCTTCCTTAAAACAGGCTCTTAACCGAATTCCAGAAGTTCCAGAAGGAGCTTCCGCGCTCGCTTACGGTCAGCGTAGCGGTGATGGCGGCGCTTTCGGTGCCTTCTGCATCAATGGCGGTTACGGTGTAATCCGCGGACTCGGAGGCGGTTACTGTGTAAGTGAACTGCCTGTAGGTTACCTTCTGCGCGTTCCAGCCAAAGCCCGTACGCTCGGTGCGGGTACGGTAGGAGGTTATGGTTTCGCCGTTTACGGTAATGGCTTCCACGTCAGTGGAGGTCTTTACGGTAAGGGTGGCCTTCCTGCCCTTGGTAACGTTGCTTGTCCAGCTTGCCTCGAAGCGCTCAGGCTCGAACACCTTTTCGGGCTCGGGTTCGGGCTCCGGCTCGGGTTCGGGTTCAACCGACGCTGCCGCAAACAAGGAACGAACCATCATCACGGCCTGTGTCTGCTGCTCTTCTGCCACCGTGCCAAGGCTTACGGTACCGCTCGTAGTGTAGGTTATCTTCAGGTTGGTCAGCGAGAGTATGGCATTGCCAGTGTTGGTTATAGTCACGGTATTGCCGTCCTTTACAGACGAAATGTCGTAGTACATTTCCGTGGCCGTGCCAATCTGAACAGCATCGGCGTTGCCGACAACCATGCCAGCCTTATCTGTATCGCTACCATTGGGTGACTTAGCACCTATCTGAACAGTAGCTATATTATCAAGATCACCGGACAGAGTAAATGTTATCGCCTGACCGTTAGCCAGATAGACCTCATTGTTCGGGCCATAGTTGGCATACTCACTTACCTCGGCATTCTCTTTACCATCTATGAACAGCAGTTTATTGGTATCTGTCGTCGCAGTGCCGGAGACCAATTGGTCACGCAGCTTGATGTACTGCGGATAGCCTTCGTTGTCGCTTACATAGCTGGTATCAAGACTGGTTCCGGCGGGATCGTATACGCGAACCGCGTCAAGCCAGAAGCTATATGAATTATCGGTAGTATGATCAAACGCGTCATCGTAGAACACCGTGATAACGGCAGTGTACTCATCATAGTCCAGCCCGGTTACCTTCATAACAGGTATCTGATAGAGAGCATTATCTCCCGTTGTGGTCGTCCAAGTACCATCCGCACTGTTGTACGTGTAGCCATAGTAGTTATCTACTATGTAGCCCTTAACATAAGTATCAGTGGTCTTGCCCTTATACACCTCAACGGTTATCGCGCCGGAGTTGTTGTCCGTGAGGCTGATGATGTCGAAGCCGGTGCCCTTG
>CAZRHS010000066.1:0-7102 GCA_964600045.1 uncultured Clostridium sp. | reverse complement strand
ATACCACACTCGCACCCCAAAAGTCGTACACAATTTGCACAAAAATGAAATTTATTTATTTACACATCGGGGGGGTAAATGTACAAAAATTTACAAAGATAAAAAGACATGAAAAAAGCCCGTGCTGTGGGGCTTTTTTGAAAAGGTCGGTCAAATTTACTTGTCTGCTTGGATATAAATGCTGAATTCCTCGGTTGTGCCGTCCTCGTGCGCGGCGGTGCAGGCAAAAGACCAAACGGGCAGATAGTAGCCCTGCGAGTTTTGCATGTACACAAGCTCGCAGGAGTTTATCTCCGCCGAAACGGCGGGAGCGGTGAGCGTGTTCACGCCCTTGCCCGCGAGTATGTCTTCATAAGCCTTCTGCTGGGATATTCCGTTAAGCTGCGCCCCGGTCTGAATGTCCCCATCGTAGCGGCGAACCTTCGTTATGGTTTCGCCAGCCCTCACGGAAACCACTATCGCGCAGGAGTTTACGATGGACTTTCCGTTAACGGAGGAGGAAAGGTATATGTCGTAGCCTATCAGCGTGCCGCTCGTTTCGTCCGTGCGCTCGGCAATGTCCGTAACCTTGTCTATATCGGTTGAAAGTATCTGCCTGTTTGTAAAGAAGCGGAACGCCGCGTTAACGGCCTCGTCCCGCGTGGGCAGGTCACCCGATGGCGATTCGTAGTTTTCATAAACCCAGCTGCCGCTCTCGGTCATTGTAACCTTGCCGGATGCATTCTCCGCAACGTACGCGCCCGATACTTCCTCAATCTCATCGTAAATGCCAACGCTCTGCGCAACTGCCGTAAGCCTCTCCTCAAGCGACTGCGTGGAGGGGATGTACATAAGCTGCTTTTCGGCTGTTTCGTCAAGGGTGCAGTTCAGCGTAATCTCGCCGGGCAGGGTGTACGCGCTCTTGGTGAATGAAATGTCCTCATACGGCTCACTGTAGCCGAGTATCATCGTAAGCGCTATGCCTATGTATATAACAAGCAGCAGTACGGCGGAAATGATAAAGCTTGAATGCCGGGGAAGTGTCAGCTTAAATTCCTTAAAGTCTATCTTCTTGCGGAAAATGTATGTAACAACCATGTACAGCATGCAGCCTATCGCCATGCCGATACCCGCTAAAAGATATTCGTCCGTAACAAAACTGCCGCCCGCAAGAAGCGTATAAACATCGGAACAGAGGGAAATAAAAAGCCCCGCTAAAAACGCGGCAAGTATTCTGAAGCGCGGAAACGCGGGCACAAAAAGAAAACCGGCCAGCACATACGGCATCGCGTAGCTGAAAAAGTCCTCTATAACGCCGGTTGACCCATACTCACTAAAGTCATAAAGCTTATGAAAAGGCATGAATATGCTCTGCTCCGCGTCCGCAAGCCCAAGCTTAAGCACGTACGCAAGCGCAAGACAAACGCAGAAAAACACGCAGTATACCGCGCGCACCGCGCCTTCCTGCCTGTGTACGCCCAGGCATAGTATCAGAGCAAAGCCTATAAGCATCGCCAAATTTATAATTATATCGAAACGGAACAAAATTGCCCTCCGCCTTTCGGTATTGCATCAAGCTATTATAAACTTTTTTTGCCGTATAATCAAACTAAATTAACATAAAGCTCACATCGGTTATGTACAGCGGCGGGATAAAATGGTATAGTATAGTATGTATGCCTGTATGGTGGCAAAGTATGGTCTTGCCTAAACACGCGGGCAGAAAAGCTAAATTCACGGCTGGCGCGAACAAAACGCCGCCTGAAGGGAGAATATTATGGCAGGTATCTGCGCGGTAATATTGGATGCCGGCACCGCTTGCGGCAGCGCGGCAGATGTAATTGTATCAGAAAAAAGCCTAGTTGATTGGGCACTTGATGCGGCTTGTGCCGTGAGCGAAAGCGTTTTCGTGTCAAGTGAGGATGAGGCTGTTATTGCTAAGGCCGCGAATCGTGCGGAGAGCATTGGCTGCGGCATTGCGGAGCTTGTGAAGGGCATAGCGGGGTACGACAGGGCCGTTATGTTCGCATCAAATCAGCTTGTGTCAAAGGAAGACGCCAAAAAGCTTGCCCAGTCGTCCGCACCCTGTACCGTTCTTGTTCACGAGGGCAAAGAAATGCTCGCGTGGAGCGTGAGCACTCGCTTTTTGATGAACGCGACAAGCATAAAGTCGCTTTTTGATTGCGTAAACGCTCAGTATATAGAGGCGGATGAATACGCCTGTGCCGCCGTTACGGGCAGAAAAACTCAAAGCCTTGCGGAGTCCGCCATGCAGCGCCGCATAAAGGACGTTCATTTTGAAAACGGCGTAAGCATAATTCAGCCCGAAACCGTGTATATCGGGGCCGATGTTGAAATAGGCGAAAACGTTGTAATCTGGCCGAACAACACGCTTACCGGCAAAACAAAAATAGGCAAGAATACCGTGCTTAAGCCGGGATGCAATATAAATGAAAGCACAGTGGGCGAGGACTGCGTGCTGAACTTCGTTTTCGCGAATGAAGCCAAGGTGGGCAACCGCGTTACAATAGGCCCGTACGTTAATCTGAGACCCAAGACGAATATTGCCGATGGCTGCAAGATTGGCGACTTTGTTGAGGTTAAAAATTCAAATGTCGGCAAGGGCACAAAGCTGCCGCACCTTAGCTATATAGGCGATGCGGATGTTGGCGAGCGCGTGAACGTAGGCTGCGGCTGCGTTTTCGTGAATTACGATGGTGTGCATAAGCACCGCACCGTTGTTGGCAACGATGTTTTCCTTGGCTGCCAAACGAACCTTGTGGCGCCCGTGTCCGTTGGTGACGGCGCGTATACCGCCGCCGGCTCAACTATCAATAAAGATGTTCCGGCGGACGCTATGGCATTTGCCCGTGCCCGTCAGCAGAATAAGGAAGGCTACGCCTCCCGCTATAAGGCGCTGAAAAAGGGCGAATAAGGAGAATTATAATAAGTGTATTGCGAAGTGCTTGGGCTTAAAACCGAATACGAATGCAAGGGCGAGGGCAAACCTCTGCTTATTCTGCATGGTTGGGGCAGCAGCATAGAGGCTATGGCACCCGTGGCCAACTGCGCGGCATCGTTAGGGTATCGCGCCGTGTCGCTTGCGTTTCCCGGCTTTGGCGGAACGGAAGAACCCCACGAGCCGTGGACCGTTTCGGATTACGCCCGCTTCACCCGCGAATTTATGCGAATTCAGGGCATAGACGGCTGCTCCGTTGCCTGCCATTCGTTTGGCGGCAGGGTAACCATAATGCTTGCCTCGGGCGATAATGCGCTTTTCGATAAGCTTATTATGATAGACGCCGCGGGCGTGCGCCCAAAGCGTACCATTAAATATTATATAAAAACATGGAGCTATAAGCTTGGCAAAAAGCTTGCGAAAATAGGCTTTATTGACAAGGCCTTTAAGCTGAGCGAAAAGCAGAAAAGCGCCGGCAGTGCCGACTATCGCGCGCTCAAGAGTGACATTATGAGAAAAACGTTTGTAAACGTTGTGAATCAGGATCTTACCCCTCTCATATCGGGCATAAAGAACGAAACCCTGCTTATTTGGGGCGATAAGGATACCGCAACGCCGCTTGCGAACGCCAAGCTTATGGAAAAGAAAATGCCAAACGCGGGATTGGCCGTGCTTGAAGGCGCGGGGCATTTTTCATACGCGGAAAAATATCCGCAGTTCTGCGCCGTTATGAAGGCATATTTGAAAGGTTAGGAGATTTCTTATTTTATGGGAAACGAGCTTGTCAGCACCGTTGTAAGCTATGCTTTAAGCGTGTTTATGGGTGCCGCGGTTGTGGCGGCATCGGTACCGCTTGTGCATATACTGCAGCTTGAAAGCTATCAGGGCAAAATGTACCTTAAGTGGCTTATTAAGCATATCGGCTCGGATTTTGTGCCAAGCTTTGTCGCGGGCTTTGCCGCGCTTGCGCTTAGGGCGGGGTATTTGCTTATAGGGCCGACCAACCTGCTTGTGGGCCGTATATGCTATTACCTTGCGGACATAGTTTATATAGCCATGCTTGCCGTAATATATTTTTCTTATGAAAAAAAGCAGCATGTTAAGCCGCTTGCCTATACCGGCAGGGTAAAAAGACTGCTTGTGGCGGAGCTGATACTGGCAATATTCTTCAGCGCCATGTTCTTCTCGCCCCTGCTTTGGGAAAAGTACGGCATTGTTTGGATAAACTATATGCCACCGTTTGTGATCCGCTATCTTCCGGGCCTTATACTGCCGCTGTTTCTCTTTACTTGCTACCTTATAATGTATCCCGTTGAGGAAGGCATAAAGCAGTGGTACCTTAACGATGCCAAGCGCATGCTTAAAGAGCACGAGGGACTTGTGCGCATAGGCGTAACCGGCAGCTATGGTAAAACCGGCGTTAAGTACGCGCTCAGCGAAATTCTCAGCATAAAGTACAATACTCTTATTACTCCCGGCAGCTATAATACCCCCATGGGCGTAACCCGCACCGTAAGGGAGCAGCTTAATGACGGCAACGAGGTATTTGTGGCCGAGATGGGCGCCAGATATGTTGGCGATATAAAAACGCTCTGCAAGCTTGTGCATCCGCAGTACGGCATTATAACCGCCGTAGGCAAGCAGCATCTTGAAACGTTCAAAAGCCTTGATAACATAATTAGCACAAAGGCGGAACTTATAGGCGGCCTTGAGCAGGGCGGCTGCTGCTTCCTGAACGGGGATGATGAAAACTGCCTGAAGATATATGATAACTATTCCTCTGTCCGTCAGCTTTATCTTTACGGAACTCAGGGCGACAATCTTTATATGAAGGCGGAGAATATAAAGGTAACGGGAGAGGGCAGCACGTTTGATCTTGTTGCGTTTGACGGCGCAAAGGCAAGCTGCACCTCGCAGCTGCTCGGCCGCCACAATATAGTGAACCTTACCGCCGCGGCGGCGCTTGCGTATAAGCTTGGCATGAGCATGGAAGAGATTTCTCAGGGCATAGCCAAGGCAAGGCCGGTTGAGCACAGGCTGCAGCTTATTCAGGGGCCTGTAACGGTTATAGACGATGCGTTCAATTCAAACCCCGTCGGTTCAAAGGAGGCACTTAAGGTGCTTGGCTCGTTTGAGGGTAAAAAGCGCATTGTCGTAACGCCCGGCATGGTTGAGCTTGGCAGCGAGGAGGCCGAGCTTAATCGCGAATTCGGTCGCTGCATAGCCGAAAACGCGGATGTAGCGATAGTAATAGGCAAAACCCACGCCGATCCTATATGCGAGGGCATAATGGAGCGCGGCTTTGACGAGGCTAATCTTGTAAGGGTGGCAAGCCTTAAGGAGGCCACCGAAAAGCTTGCGCAGTACGGCGGAGCGGGCAGCGTGGTGCTGTTTGAAAACGATTTGCCGGATAACTATAATGAGTAAAACAATATAAACACAGAGGAGTGGATGGCATGCAGAATATAGGCGTATTCTTTGGCAGCAGAGCTGCCGAGCATGATGTGTCCGTTATATCGGGACTGCAGATTTTGGAAAATATAGATAAGGCGAAGTACAATGCCTTTCCTGTTTATGTTTCAAGAAAGGGCGAGTGGTTTGTGGGTGAGCCGCTGAAAAGCGTTGAAACCTATAAGCACTTTGATGAAAACATGAAGGGGCTTACAAAGGTATATCTTCCTCCAGTACCGGGCATGGGCGGGCTTTACGCCAATGCCGGCGGAATTTTCGCCAAGTCCAAGCTTGTTTGCCCCATGGATTGCGCAATACTTGCTTTCCATGGCATGAACGGAGAGGACGGCACCATGCAGGGCCTTATGGAACTTGCCGATATGCCGTATACAAGCTGCGGAGTATTGGGCAGCGCGGTCGGCATGGACAAAATAGTTATGAAGGCCGTATTCAAAAGCATGGGCCTTAAGGTGCTTGACGGCACCTATTGCTATAGGGACACTTGGCACGAGGATAAGGAAAAGATAATAGCCGAGGCTGAAAAAATAGGCTACCCGGTTTACGTTAAGCCTGCGAACCTCGGTTCATCAATCGGCATTTCCCGCGCGGCGGACAGGGAAGGCTTTATAAAGGCAATGGATACCGCCTGCGCGTACGATAAGCGCATATTAATAGAAAAGGGCCTTGAAAAGCCGCGCGAGATAAACTGCGCCTGCCTTGGCATCGGCGCCGATTCCGTGGCCTCTCTTTGCGAGGAACCGGTTTCGTGGGAAGAATTCCTAACGTTTGATTCAAAGTATATTACGGGTTCCGGCAAGGGCATGCAGAATCAGACAAGAAAGCTCCCCGCGCCAATATCTGAAGAACTTACCGAAAAAATCCGCAATACCACGCGCCAAATTTTCGCCATGCTTGATTGCCGCGGCGTGGTAAGGGTTGACTATATGCTCGATGGAAATAGCGACACGCCCTATGTTTGCGAGATTAATACAATACCCGGCTCGTTCGCGTTCTATCTTTTCGAGCCTATGGGAATAAGCTTTAAGCAGCTTGCGGACAGGCTTATAGAGCTTGCTTTTACAGGCGCTAAGGAGAAGAAGGCGAATACATTCGCGTTCGATTCAAAAATACTCGATAAGGCCTCAAACGGAATCAAAACCGTTAAGAAATAAGAAAAGCGCAGCAGAGCGCATAATAAGAAAGGATATAAAACAATGACTAACCTTTATCAGCAGTGGAAAGATATGGCGGAAGCCGAGCGCACGCAGGAAGCGGCCGAAAAGTTCTGGAACGATTATTTCATGGCTGAAACCGAGAATTACAAAAAGCTGCTTGCCGATCACGAAAAGGTTTACAGCGGCAAAATGAGCGAGCTTGCCCCCATGTTCAATATGGATGAGCCCACCTTTGCCGGATTTATAGACGGAATCAACACCAGCCTTAAGGCCGAGATAGATCTCGATTCCCTTGAGAGCGACAGCGTGGTAACCCTTGATATAGACTTTGAAAAGCTCTATTTCAATATGCACGAGGCGAAGGCCAGCTGGCTTTACGAGCTTAAGGAGTGGGACGGCGTGCTCAGCGAGGAGAAGCGCCGCGAGATAACCAAGCAGTATCGCGCCTCAAAGATATTTGTTAAGGAACCCACCGTTCGCAGGAACGATCCCTGCCCCTGCGGCAGCGGCAAGAAATACAAAAACTGCTGCGGCAAAA
>CAZRHS010000065.1:0-7198 GCA_964600045.1 uncultured Clostridium sp. | reverse complement strand
GCTTATCAATTCGCCTTCTTCCCCAGTTTCAGGAAGCAGATTATTGCCGCGATAATCAACGGCAGCATGGTTATTATTCCGGTTGGATTCGGGCCCAGGAGGCCGCTTGCCATATCCACGCTGAAATAAACAGGCAGTTCGCCTATAACATTTACCACTCCGTGAATGATGGCCGCGTACATGCAGTTGCCGGTCTTTATGGTTACATAGGAAAGAAGAACACCGAGCACAACGCACGTGATAATCATCATCCCCATGTTCGACCAGGGCGCGCCCGGGTTATCAAGGCTATAATTAAAGCCATAGTAGATGAGCGGCAGATGCGCAATTCCCCATTCTATGCCGTTTATGAGAACCGCTTTTCTTTCGCCGTATTTTTCAACCTGAAAACCGAGCAGGTATCCGCGCCAGCCGACTTCCTCCCCAAGCTCCAAAAGCTGAATGGGAATCATTACAGCCGAAACCGCTACGCAGGCAAGGGCGATGAGAAGCGGAGAATTCACGGCAATCTCCGTTTCCGTACCGAGCCGCTCTCCTATTTTGAATATTCCGCTGTACTGCTCCGGAAAAATCAGGAAGTATACCGCCGCGCCAATCGCTATCAGCACGCCCGGCACCAACGCGGACAGCAGCCAGAATTTCATATTCTTCCAGACTTTAAGGGACAGATGGTACTTTGCCCTTTCGCCGGTAATACGCTTTGTAATCACGGCGGCTATTACCGGAATGAACGTAAAGCCTATACCCAAAGCCTGATAGAACTTGCCGGTGCCGGTTAGTGCTTCAAGCAAGCCAAGCAGATAGCATACGCCGAGCACCAGCAAAAGATAGGTTAAAATAGTTTTGTCCGTTTTTGTTTTCATACTTTCGTACTCACGAATTGCAAATCTCACCCTGCCAAAGTTTGAGGCATAATTGAGATTGCGCTTTCAATTATGAGATTCAGGCACTATTGGCAAAACCTCTGCCTCTGTCAAACAGAAAGGCTGTTAACCCATGCGGCAATGTCGCTGCCGTTTGCGTTGCTTTTCAGTACCTTGCCCTCAATCAGCTTTGCACCCTTGCAGCTGGGCGCAAGCTTTTCATTGGTCTTGCCCATGCCGCTGCCGCCGGAGGTTGCGAACGGGACGATTGTCTTTCCGGTCAGGTCATAGCTTTCAAGGAATGTGTTGATAATAGTGGGCGCGACATACCACCAAATCGGGAAGCCCACAAAAACGGTGTCGTATTCGCCCATATTCTCGCATTTCGCGGCAATCTCAGGGCGGGATGACGGATCGTTCATCTCGATTGTGCTGCGGGATTGCTTGTCCATCCAGTTAAGATCCGCCTTTGTGTACTTAACCTTCGGCGCTATCTCGAATATATCCGCACCGATCGTCTTTGCAAGCGTTTGGGCGACCTTTTCGGTTACGCCGGACGCTGAAAAATACGCTACCAATGTTTTACTCATTACTGTATCCTCCTTAAATTGATTTTATATAGCCGCGTTTTTGCGCTCCATAAGCCTTATAATGCGATGCCTGTTATACCTTTGCATTATCACAAACAGCATATCGTACGCGGCGGATAAAACCGACGTGATAATAAACACAGGGTAAGCTCCGAACCACACGCCCGCGAATATCGGCAAAAAGCTCAGCACGACTATCGTTTCATGAACCAGTTCCGATTGACACATGGCTTGGGCTATTTCATCCCAGGTATGCAGCCTTGGGTCAAAAGCGGATTCATCGTATGTAGGCAGTTTGTTCTTCCAGCTTTTAACTTTTAGCTTTTCATATAACTTTGCTTCGCCCTCGCCGACGCGGTACCAACGCTTTTGGCAATCGGCCTTATTTTTCATCACAACATCAAACGCAAGGCCTACCAGCAGCCGCATTGTAAAATGGTACGCGATTGTTCCGAACGTGATGGCAAGCGAAAGCAGCGCCTCAACAGAAGTAAGCTTATAGCCTACTGCCATTGCAGCCAGTCCGATTAAGGATACGGCGGCGATCAACTTCATTATCTTTGCCATATTCGCGCACTCCCTTCAATGTATATTTTATCAGTGTATTCGACTTTTGTCAGTATGTTGGTTGATGCGCAGTTTTGAAAACAAAAAAGAAGCCGATTTCCCGACTAGGGGGCTCAAAGGCCCAACCCGTTCAAAGACGGAGACAAGAAATCAGCTTCTACGGATACTTTAGCACAAATACTCGGCGGTGGCAAACGTTTTCACCGCAAAGCGGGTATGTTCGCTATTATCTGGCAAGTTTATGCCGCTAAATCGGAATTTGCCGCGGACAGTTCTTTGTATGTTCTGCGGATAAAGCACAACGCAATAAAAAACGTTAGCAAATCCGCGGCAGGGAACGACCACAGTATGCCGTCAAGGCCAAGGAAAACGGGCAGAATTATCGGCAGGAACACGCCCAGTATAATCTCCCTTGCCATGGATATAACGGTAGATGCCGCCGCCTTGCCGAGAGCCTGCAGATATATAAACGTGCCCTTATTAAGCGTGGCAATGGGCATAAGGCAAAGATAGGTGCGGAAGCACTTGACGGTAAAATCCGAATAATACGCGCTTTCGTTTGCGGCACCGAACAGCATGGATATTTGCAGCGGAAACACTTCCACAATTAAAAGCGCAACCGCGCCCACGGCAAGCTCGCCTATCAGCAGGCGGGAGAACAGCGCTTTTGCGCGTTCACATTTGCCCGCGCCTATATTATACCCGGCAATGGGAATGCACCCTGCCGCCATGCCAATGGCAATAGAAATGGCAATCTGGAAAAACTTCATAACAATGCCCAGTACCGCAAGAGGAATCTGCGCGTACTCCGCTTGGCCGAAAACAGGATCGAGCGCGCCGTATTTCATGCACATATTCTGCACCGCGGCCATAGATATTACCATAGACACCTGCGATAAAAAGCTTGTGATGCCCAGTTGCGCCGATTTGAGAATCAGCCTTCCGTTAAGGCGAAAGCTGTCCTTTTTAAGATGAATTACCTTCATACGGCAAAGATACCACACGGAAAGAGCCGCGGTAAGCACCTGCCCTATTACGGTGGCAACGGCCGCGCCCATCATGCCCCAACGGAAAGCGTATATGAAAACAGGGTCAAGTATAAGATTCGCTACCGCGCCCGATACCGTTGCCGCCATGGCAAAGCGGGGGCTGCCGTCGCTTCGAATTATGGGGTTCATTGCCTGGCCGAACATATAAAAGGGGATGCCAAGGGTTATATAAAAGAAATATTCCTTGGCAAAGCCGTATGTTTCCGCGTTAACCGTGCCGCCGAACAAAGTTAGCAGCGGTTCGCTGAAAACGAGATAGACCGCGGTTAAAATAAGGCTGCTTAAAACGCACAGGATTATGGAATTGCCCACAGATTTGTGCGCATCCTCCTTCGCCCCTTTGCCGAGCGCGATGCTGACAAAGGCACAGCTGCCGTCCCCTATTAAAACTGCGACGGCAAGAGCCACCACCGTCATAGGGAAAACCACGGTATTGGCCGCGTTTCCGTAGGAGCCAAGATAGCTTGCGTTAGCGATAAATATCTGATCAACAATATTGTAGAGCGCGCCTACAAGCAGAGAGATGATACAGGGAACGGAATACTTGCGCATAAGTTTTGCGATTGATTCCGTTTCCAAATACCGGTTTGATGTTTCCATTAGATGTCGTCCTTTCTTTGGACGATAAAGAAAATGCGCAGGCCCATCAAATCCGGACTTACGCATTGCTGCTACGCGATTTGTATATTATGTTTTCGGCCGGACAATCTTTATCTGTCCTATGCAAAAAAATAAGCGTGCTGCATTCTGCAACCGGATTTACGCAGAACTGCTACACGCTACTTATTTATTATATCAGAATTCAAACGGATTTTCAAGTTTTCATTCGCGCGACACCTGAAAGCAGTTAAACAAACACCATTTGAACAAGCACCATATATAAAACCGTGCCTACGCCGATTGAGAGCAGCACATTGCGCTTCCAAACATGAAGCCCTGCCACAACGCAGAGCGCTATAAGCTCCGGCAGGCCGTGCGGTGCGGCAACTATGCTTACGTTGCGCAGACAGTATACCACAAGCAGGCCCATCATGGCCGCGGGCAAAGCGCGGCCAAGGTATTCTATCACCTTTGGCACGGGCTTATTGTCCGGAAACAGCAAAAACGGAAGAAATCTGGTGACCGCGGTACCCAAAACCACTGCGGCCACAATAGCCAAAGCCTGGGGAGTTGACAGCGTCATATCTTTTTCCTCCCTATAAGCAGTACGGCGAGTATTAGCGCCATTGCCGGAATAACAAGGTTGTCCGCGCCGAATATAAACAAGGCCGCCGCCGTGCAAACAATGCCTATTATGCCGCTCACGCGGTTCAGAGGATTTTTCACCTGCTCTATGAACAGCACCACAAACAGCGCCGTAAGCACAAAATCAAGCCCGGTTGTATTAAACGTTATGAACTGCCCGGCCACGGCACCGAGCACGGAGCCCGTTACCCAGTAAATATAATCAAGTATTGAAACAGCCAAATAGAAATCGCGGCTCGGCATATCCTTGGGCGGCTCAACAGAGGATACAATAGAGAAAGTTTCATCCGTAAGCGCGTAAATGAGCACGGGTTTGAACACGCCCGTGCCGCGATATTTTTTAAGCATGGATACACCGTAGAAAAGATGCCTGGCGTTTACCATAATGCTCATAATAAAGGCCTGAATGGGGTTAAAGGCGCTTGTGAGCAGCGTAACCGCCACAAACTGCATGCTGCCGCAAAACGCAGTGCCGGAAATGAGAAGCACCCAAAGCACGCCGTAGCCGCTTGTTTGCATAAGTATGCCGTATGCCATGCCAAGTATAAGATAGCCCGTAAGCACGGGAATCGTATAAGGAAAAGCCATGCGTACGGCACGAAGAGCCGGGCATTGTTTGCCTTCCATAACAGCAACCTCCTGTATAAATACCATAAACGCGCTAATTATATAAAAGGCTTTTATCAATGTCAATTTACGATTGCCTGAAAACGCGAACGGTATTATAATAATACGGCGGTGCAGGTGCTACAAAAGGCGAAAATAAAATAATTTGCACTTGCAAAAGCTTTGATACCGTGCTAAAATACATACTGTTTGAGTAAAAAACGCACGCTACCGTCGTAAGGAGGTGTAATGCATGGGTAAGTACTGCGAAATATGCAAGAAGGGCGTTATGAGCGGTAATCTGGTAAGCCATTCCAACAGAAAGACCAGGACCACTTGGGCTCCTAACATTCAGACCGTTCACGCGGTGGTTAACGGCACTGTGCGCAAGGTGAATGTTTGCACTCGCTGCCTTCGTTCCGGCAAGGTTGAGCGCAGCTTCTGATAAAAGCGAATTCTGTGCATATGCGCGGCATCTTTTGGGTGTCGCGCTTTTCTTTTGCTTTTAAGCAACGCAAAAAGGCCGCAATTGCTGCGGCCTTTTGCTGTAATGCGATTTACTTTACTACCAGTTCCCCGTTCTCGCAATCCACGGTATACACGGTACCGGGTTCGGGGTCACTTTCTATTATCTTGCGAGCAAGCAGCGTTTCAAGCTTGGACTGGAGCAGCCTCTTAAGCGGCCTTGCTCCGTAATGCGGATCGTAACCGGCATCGGCAATATAATGCTTTGCGGCATCCGTAAGCTGCACATCCAGCCTGCGTTCGGCAAGGCGATGGCGTATATCCTGAAGCTGCAGTTCGGTTATGGCGAATATCTCCTGCCTGTCCAGCGGCTTGTAGAACACTATGTCGTCAATCCTGTTAAGGAACTCGGGACGGAAGCTCTGCTTAAGCAGCGTATTCACCTGCTTGCGGGCTTCTTCGGTTATCTTGCCATCCTCTATGCCTTCCAGTATGTACTGGCTGCCGAGGTTACTGGTCATAACTATAACGGTATTCTTAAAGTCCACGGTGCGGCCCTGAGAATCCGTCATACGGCCATCGTCAAGCACCTGAAGCAGAACATTGAACACGTCCGGATGCGCCTTCTCTATTTCATCGAACAGCACAACGCAGTACGGCTTTCTGCGAACCGCCTCGGTAAGCTGACCGCCTTCATCATAACCTACATATCCCGGAGGTGCGCCTATAAGACGAGCTACGGAGTATTTCTCCATATATTCGCTCATATCAATACGCACCATGTTATTTTCATCATCAAACAACGCTTCGGCAAGGGCCTTGGCAAGTTCCGTTTTACCTACGCCGGTAGGTCCAAGGAACAGGAAGCTGCCTATAGGCTTTGAGGGATCCTTAAGGCCGGCTCTTGTGCGCAGTATGGCGTTGGATACGGTTGTAACGGCCTCATCCTGACCTATAACGCGCTTATGCAGTATGTCCTCAAGGCGCAGCAGCTTCTCGCGCTCGCCCTCCATAAGCCTCGCCACAGGTATGCCGGTCCAGCGGCAGACAATCCTCGCAATTTCGTCTTCGGTAACGCGGTCCCTGAGCAAGCCGCTTGTCTTGCCCTTCTCCATCTCCTTTTCGGCGCTTTCAAGCTCTTCTTTAAGCTTGGGCAGTTTGCCGTACTTGAGTTCGGCGGCCTTGTTCAAATCATAATCACGCTCGGCGCGTTCCATCTGCGCATTAAGATCCTCTATCTCTCCGCGTATGCGCTGCACGTTCTTTATGGCACCCTTTTCCTTATCCCACTTTGCCTTCAGCTGCTTGAACTGCTCGCGGTCGTTGGCAAGCGTTTTCTGTATTTCGGCAAGGTGCTCCTCGCTTATCTTGTCGGTTTCCTTCTTAAGTGCCGCTTCCTCGATTTCAAGCTGCATTATCTTGCGGGAAAGCTCATCAAGCTCCGTGGGCATGGAGTCCATTTCGGTTCTTATAAGCGCGCACGCCTCATCAACAAGGTCAATGGCCTTATCGGGAAGGAAACGATCGCTTATATACCTGTGCGAAAGCGTGGCGGCGGCTATAAGAGCATTGTCGCTTATCTTTACGCCATGATAAACCTCGTAGCGTTCCTTAAGGCCACGCAGTATCGAGATAGTGTCCTCAACGCTGGGCTCATCCACCATAACCGGCTGGAAACGGCGGGAAAGAGCCGCATCTTTTTCGATATACTTGCGGTATTCATCAAGCGTGGTAGCACCTATGCAGTGCAGCTCGCCCCTGGCAAGCATAGGCTTGAGCAGGTTGCCGGCATCCATGCTGCCTTCGGTTTTGC
>CAZRHS010000064.1:0-7487 GCA_964600045.1 uncultured Clostridium sp. | reverse complement strand
TAGGGTGAAGAATAAATTAGAGGAGAAGCCGCGGCTAAAAGCGGGGGTTGGAGGGTATTATTTCCCCACGCAGAATCTTGAGAAGATGCGGTCGATTACGTCCGCGGTGACCTCGCGGCCGGTGATGCGGCCAAGGGCGTAGAGGGCAGAGCGTATGTCTGCCGCGGCAAGGTCGGTGCCGAGGGTCGCGTCCGCGCGGAGCAGGTCCTCGCGCGCCTCCTCAAGGGCGTGTATGTGGCGGGTGTTGGTGACGAGCGCGCTTTCGGCTTCCTTGGTAAGCAGAAGCTCCGCCATGCGCTCACGAAGCGCGTCAAGGCCCTGGTGCGTTACGCTGCTTATTGCTATGGGCGAAAGGTCGCCGCAGGAGCCCGGCACGGCAAAGCCCGGCTTGTCCGCCTTTGTAAAAATAAGTATGAACTTTCTGTATTCGCCGTTTCGCGCGGCTTCTAAAAGGCTAAGGCTCTCCCCCGCCGGCTCACTTGTGCCGTCAACGGCTATTATTACAAGGTCGGCCGCATCGCCCGCCTTTTTAGCGCGCTCAACGCCTATTCGCTCGGCCTCGTCAGCCCCCTGCCTTATGCCAGCAGTATCGGTTATGCGCACGGGCGCGCCGCATATATCCATAGCTTCCTCAAGTGTGTCCCTTGTTGTGCCGGGAATATCGGTCACTATTGCCCGCTCCTTGCCCATAAGCGCGTTAAAAAGGCTTGATTTGCCGGCATTCGGCGCGCCGAGTATGGCAACCGATGCCCCGTCGCGGAAAATTCTTGCGGCATTGCCTCCTTTTATGAGTTCATCAAGCTTTTCTATAATGGGCGCAAGCTCGCTTTGCAATGAGGACACGGTGTCCTCCTCAAGCTCGTCGGGATAGTCAATCGCCGCCTCAACGCCGCTCAATATATCAAGCAGCTTATCTTCAATTTCCTTTATACCGTCCCCTATGCTTCCTTCAAGCTGCTCCTCCGCCATGCGCGCTCCCCGCTCGGTAACGGAGTTTATAACGTCCATAACGGCCTCCGCGCGGCTAAGGTCCATTTTGCCGTTCATAAAGGCTCTTTTTGTGAACTCCCCTCCCTCCGCAGGGCGCAGAAAGCGGGAAAGAAGCGAAAGCGTGCGCTTTGCTATAACGCGGCTTCCGTGAATGTAAATTTCCGCCATATCCTCGCCCGTGTAGGTTGAGGGTGCCTTAAAAAAGCAGGCCATTGCGGAATCTATCTTTTCCCCTGTTTCAAAATCAACAACGTGGCCGTAGCTCATGCGCCTGTGCTCCGGCTCCTTTTTGCCCGCGCTTACGAACACGCGGGACAGGGCGGCTTTAGCATCGCTGCCGGTTATTCTTATTATGGCTATCGCCCCGCCCACGGGGGACGAAAGGGCGAATACGGTATCCTCAGTCATCTTCGCTTTGTCCTTTTCCTTTTTTAAGAATAAGCTTTTCAAGCGTTTCGGGGTTATTATCCTCGGGCTTGCAGGCGCAGTGCATAAGCAAAGCGCGCTTTATTTCGCCAACCCTTTTGCCGGGTTTTATATTGAGTATTCTGCAAATGTCCTGCCCGGTGCATTTAAGCTCGTTTTCCTTAAAGGGCGCGCTGTCCGCATCCATCTCGGCAAGAATTGTTTTCCAGCGCTCCGCGGTTTCAACCCGCCCCAGCTCTATTCCGCTGCCGTGCACGTCCGCTTCCCTTATAAGAATCAGCTTTTCGGCGCCGTCCCGGCCAAGCTCGGTGAACTTTCTTTTCACCTTGCGAACCCTTGTTTCCCCCTTAAGGTCAAACATATGCCAGCGCACAAGGCGCACAACCTCCTCGCGAAAAGCCGTGGGGGCCTTTAGGCGGGTTAAAACATCGTCCGCAATGCGGGCTGAATACATTTCATGCCCATGCATGGAGTGGTGGTCAAAGTATGCCGTGGCCTTTCCTGTATCGTGAAGAAGCATTGACCAGCGAAGAACAAGCCGCGGCTCAACCGCCGCGCAGGCCCTCAGGCCGTGCTCCATAACGTCGTATTTATGAAAATCCTTCCTTTGGCCTATTCCGTCGCAAAGCTTAAGCTCCGGCAGTATAATGTCCACGGCTCCGGTTTTGCAGAAAAGATGCAGCGCGTACATAAGCGCCTCGTACCCCGCGCCGTAGGCGGTATCCGCCATTATAAGCTTGCACATTTCGCTGTAAATTCTTTCTGCCGAAATGTCCTTTAGCCCTTCCCTGCTCTGGTACGCCGCGGCAACGGTTTTTTCGTCCGCGCTGAAGCCAAGCTGCCCCGCGAAACGGCAAAGGCGCAGAATTCTTACGCCGTCGTCGCGCATAATAAGGGCGGGGTCGGGGCTTGTGGCGCGAAGAATTTTATTCTCTAAATCAGCCATGCCGCCGGTAGGATCGGTTATTTCTTCGGTTAAGGGATCAAGATACAGCGCGTTTACGGTAAAATCCCGCCTGAAAGCATCCTGCTCAAGCGTTGCGGAAAAGCTTACCTCGCTTGGGCGATGGCTGCCCGTGCCGTCGTAACGCTCCTGCCTGAAGGATGCGTATTCAAACACGGCGCCGCCGGGCATAATAATATCGAGCGTGCCGAAAGCCGCGCCCTTTTTGCGGCAGCGTATGCCATGGGAGCTTAAAAGCCGCTCCGCGTCCTCTATAAGCATTGCGCTGCAAACGTCCGTATCGCTCACGGGATAGCCAAGCAGGCTGTTTCGCACCATGCCGCCAACGGCATACAGCCGCGCACCCGCGCGCGCGAATATCTCGCTAAGCTCCCTAAGCTCCCTTTCAATACAAATCCGCCGCATCGCAGTCCCCTTTTCCCTGAAATATCAGCTTAATATTAGCATAAAAACAAGGGAAGGGCAAATATAGCTATGCCCTTCCCCATCCTATTGTTATATCCCTTTAGAACTTTCCGCTTCGGCCGGAGCCGCCGCCGCCGGAGCGCGAGTGACTGCCGGAGGAGCTGCTTTCGATTTTGTGGCGCGTTTCGGTGCGGTAGGTGAATGTGTCGCTTTGGCCCAAAAGATTGAGATTGCCGGAAACGTAGGCGGCCGCGGTCTTTTCCTTGGCGACGCTGTTCATGCGCTTCCGCATGGTGCCCACTATTATAAACGCGGCAAAGAGCGACATTACAGCCATAACAATAATGTAAAACGCGGGGCTTTCCCGCACGGGCTCGCCGACCGCCGCCTTTTGCAGATAGACCTTGCATTCCTCAATGTAGTCCGTAAAGCCGCCGTACCAGTCGTCAGCGTTAAAATTATCAATAAAAGCAGCCTCAAGCTTCTCCTGCGCGTAGTCATTAAAGGCGTATTCGCACCGCTCACCGTAGCAGAACATGGCCCAGTCGCGCTCCGCCATGCTGATAAGCAGCATTATGCCGTCCCGGTTTTCGCCCTCGCCCATTGTGTATTCGTGGTAGATGCCGTAGGTTGTCTCAAAAACGTCTCCGGTGCCGTAGCTTTGGTAATCGTCAACCGTGACGATGTAAATCCCTACGCTGAACTCTTTGGAAACGGATGCGGCAGTTTCTTCAAGATAGCGATTCTCGTCCTCTGTGAACAGTCCCGCCCAGTCGGAAACATAATTAAGCTGTGCCTCGGCAAAAGAAGTGCTTACGCATAATGCGAGTATCACCGCGGCCGCAAGCAGGGAGAATAGGAAGTTTCTTTTCATAATGTCCCCTCCTTAACTTACCAGCCACAGCGCGAACGCCGTGCCTATGGCAATTAGCGGCGCCGCGATAGCCGCGAAAAGCAAAAGCGCCCGCTTCATGCTTACAGGCAGCTTGCCCACCAGCTTGCCGGTCTGTCCGTTCATGGCGAAAAGGTAATCATTGCCATTCCACTTTGTGTTCAAAAGCCATACGGGGAGCAGCGCGTAATGCACCTTGCCGCGGTTCAGATGAATATCGGATGATTTTTCCGTGCAGCTTGTGTAACCGGATGCGGTATCCGCCAATGCTTTTATGAATGAACCCTTGCAGCGAGTGTCCGCGCGCTCAAAGCAGTCCTCCGCGGGCACATCGTATTTATCGGCCAGAAAGCCGGGCAGGTACGCCGCGGAAAAAGGCTTTAGCTCCGAATAATCGTACGGCTCTATGGAGTCCATGTAATCGTCCGGCATGCGTGTGGACGCGTCCACCGGCACCTTTTCAAATTCAAGCTCGCCTGAACGGTACACATCAAAATGCTCCGTTTCCGTAATCCGGTAGCCGCCGGAAGTGTGCGTATGCACAAGGGTGGCGTCAAACGTAACGCTGCCCTCGGCCTTGCCGTCGAACATCCAGAAGGGTACATAAACGCCCTTAACCTCGGCAATATGGTTTTTATTTGAAAATTCCCTTGGAAGAAGCGGCTTTTTGCCGTAGTGCTTATGAAGCGCCTTTATCGCATCCTCTTTACTGAGCTTGAAGGGAAGAACATAGTCCGGCCTAAGCTCTCCCGCGAATTGGCAGGAAACTATGCTCGGATTTCCACAGTACGGGCAGGATGTCGCGGCGGTGGAGGCATCGCATATAAGCTCCGCGCCGCAGGACGGGCAGGAATAGCTCTTCATTCCGTCAGTCTCGCTGCCCCAGTCCCCCTGCAGATTGGAAATGTCCCATTCGGATGCGTCCGCCGCTTCCTTTTTAGCGTACAGCGCCTCTATTTCGGCAGTATCAAAACTTGAGCCGCAGTATTCGCACTCAAGCCGCCCGGACTCGGCCGAAAAATGCAGCGGCCCGCCGCAGGACGGGCACTGATAGTTGGTTACCTGTGTTGACATTGGTTGTTCCTCGCTTAAAGTTTAGATGCCGCGCAGGGATTGTATGCAAAAATAATATTATTTATACCCCTTCCCCACGTACTCGCTTGTGAAGCAGGAAAGCACCGCGCCGTAGGAGGGGCGGAAGCGGAGCACGTCGCCCACGGCGAAGGGGCCTTTGGCGTTGGTAAGGTTTACTATAAGGTGGTCGGAGCTTGCGCCCAGCACCTCGGCACCCTCCGTGAGCGGGGTCAGGGAATCCGGGTTCACGTCCTGGCGGCCTATGGCGAGTATCGCGCGCAGCATCTCGCCGCGGTCCTCAAAGCTGACCGGCTCGCCGAACGCGTTGAGCCCGCTTGTGCCAATGGGCTTTGAGGGCTTGCGCTTAAGCTCGGCTATGCTTGCCTTAAGCGTGAACACATCGCCGTAAAGGCCGGGTATAAGCGTGCTTGTTACGGTTTCGTTGCCAAGAAGGAACCCCTCCCCTATTCTCAGGTTCGTTATGCCCTTAGGCAAGGTATCATTAAGAAGCATGGGCAGGCTGCTTGAGTTTCCGCCCGAAACAAAGGGAATTTCTAAGCCGGTTTCCGCCCTTAGCCACTCGGCCGTTTGAACAAGGCCCGAAAGGTTGGTTTCGTCCGGTATTATGCCGCCAAAGCACGTTAGGTTCACGCCCACGCCGTACAGCTCCAGCATTTTCGCGTCCTTTACGGCAAGCGCGAGGGTTTTAAGCTCCTCCCGGTTTTTGAAGAAAACGCCCTCTCTTAAATCGCCCATGTCCACCATAAGCACTATCTTGTGCAATTTTTTGCGCTGTTCGGCTTCTTTTGCCAAAAGGCGAATCGTGCTGAGCTCGCTCTGCTGGCTGATGTCGCAATACTCAACTGTGTCCGCCGCCTCGCAGGGCTGGGAGATCCTAAGAAGGTATTTCGGCTTGTCGGTTTTGATTCTTTTAAGGTTCAGTATGCGCGAATCGGCTATAAAGTCCGCGTCGCTTTTGTTTATAAGCTCAACTATGGGCGCGGCGGCGCATACGCATTTGGTGACTATTCCCGCGCTTATGCCCCGGCTGTGGCAGGCGGAAACGATAAAATCAAGGTTATGCTTAAGCTTATTAAGGTCGGTCACAATCTGGGGGTACATTATTTTTCCTCCGTTTTTCCTTCTATGCCAAGGGATTTGTTAAGAAGCGTTACCGCGGCCTCCGGATAATGCGTGCTGAGTACGCCGAGGGACGCCATTATGTAATCATTATCAAAAAGAAGCTTCAGCTTGCCGGGCTTTGGATAAAGCATCATGCCGGACGTGTTGCAGTCCGCAAGCGCGCGCAGCAGCTGTTCGCGGTGCGGGAGCCTTGTAAGCGCGCCGCCCGTGCCTATTATGGTTTTTACGGCCGTAAGGTCCTTGCCCTCGGCAACGGTTTTGCGTCCGCTCGGGGTATAGATATACCTGAGCGCGCCCGCGTGGCGTTCAAGCGCCACAAGCCCCGCCTCCTTGCAAAGGCGCTCGGTCAGCTTAAACTGATTCTCGCTTTCGGGTATGGGCAGATAGTTCGCCATGGTTTCGGCCATGTTTATATTAAGCTCGTGCTCAAGCTTATCCGCCCCTATGCGCTTAACAAGATTCTTAGCGTTCACATAAAGGCCAAGGTCGCCTTCAACCGTCCTTTTGGCGAAAGGCTCGGGAGTTGTCATAAGAATGGCTATGTCCTCGCTGCCGCCGGTTACGGAGTGCACGTCCGTTGTCGCTCCGCCTATGTCCACGGCCACAACATCCCCAATCTGGTTATACGCAAGCATTACGCATTCCATAACCGCGCCCGGGGTGGGCATTATGTGCCCGGTTACCATGTCCCTTATATGCTCCATGCCGGGAGCCTTTACTATATGCTCCTCAAAAACTTGGTGAATTATTTTCCTCGCGGGTTCTATATTCAGCTTATCAAGGCCGGGGTAAACATTGTCCGTAACGGTGCAGCTTATGCCCGCCTTTTCAAATATGTCCGCTATCTGGCGGCGGTTCTGTATATTCCCCGCGTATATCACGGGCGCCTTAATGCCGCTATCCGCTATCAAGCGCGCGTTGTAAAGGGCGGTTTCCTTTTCGCCGTAGTCCGTGCCGCCCGCAAGCAAGATAAGGTTGGGCCTTGCGTCCTTAAGGTCCTCTATGTCGTATTCGCTCATTTTGCCCGCCGTCGCAAGGGATACTATCGCCCCCGCGCCGAGCGCCGCGGCCTCTGCCGCCTTAACGGTCATATCGTAAACAAGGCCGTGCACGCACATTCTAAGGCCGCCCGCCGCGCTTGACGTGGCCAGCATCTCGTCGTACTCAATCTCGCTTACGCCAAGGTTCTTTTTCAGATCCTCAACCGCGCCGCTGAGGCCAATGCGAACATCGCCTTCCAGCACGCTCGTGGGCGCCTGCCCCTGGCCTATAAACTTTGGCTCCCCGCTCTTTATGCCGCTGAATGCGTTAACAAGCGTTGTTGTGGAGCCGATTTCCGCTACAAGTATGTCGGTTTTCATATGTACCTGCCTTGAGATAATTTTATGGGGAATTGGGGGAATGATTAGTTACGGACTCCTTCCGTCAAACCTTTGGTTTGCCACCTCCCTCCGCAGGGAGGCTTTTGGTGGTGCCTAAATTCTTATGCCGCTATGTTTAATTGCGGTGTTTAGTTTGTGCAGCCGTTGCCGGACTCCTTCCGTCAAACCTTCGGTTTGCCACCTCCCTCCGCAGGGAGGCTTTTGGTGGTGT
>CAZRHS010000063.1:0-7561 GCA_964600045.1 uncultured Clostridium sp. | reverse complement strand
AAAGAAAAAGCTCCGAATAATCGGAGCTTTTTGGTACCCGGTATGGGAGTCGAACCCATGTTCCCGCCGTGAGAGGGCGGTGTCCTAGGCCACTAGACGAACCGAGCACATAACCTCACGGCGAGTGTTATTATACATAATACTCGTTGTGTATGTCAACAGTTTTTTTGCGCGGGATAAAAATTCGTTTTTTAAGCACAACGGGCGGCCGGTGGCCGCCCGCGTATTTTGCTGTTAAAGATTTGCCTTTATCCTGTCCGCCAGGTCAAGCTGCTCCCACGGCATGGCGGGATCGCCGAAGTGGCCGTAGGCCGCGGTGCGGCGGTAAATGGGGCGGCGCAGATCAAGCGCGCGTATTATAGCCTCGGGCCTCAGGTCAAAGCTGCGGCGCACGGCATCAAGAAGCTTGTCCTCATCAACGGTACCTGTGCCGAACGTGTCTATAAATACGGAAACGGGCTCGGCCACGCCTATGGCGTATGCAATCTGCAGCTCGCAGCGCTTTGCAAGGCCGGCGGCAACAATGTTCTTTGCTATATAGCGGGCAGCGTAGGCCGCGCTGCGGTCAACCTTGGTGGGGTCCTTGCCGCTGAAGGCACCGCCGCCGTGGCGGGCAAGTCCGCCGTAGGTATCAACTATTATCTTGCGCCCGGTAAGGCCGCTGTCTCCGTGCGGTCCGCCTATTACGAAGCGGCCGGTGGGGTTAACGAGTATCCTCGTGTCGCTCGCGAGCAGGTTTTCGGGAATAACGCGCTTTATAACCTCGTTATAAACGGCATCCTTAAGCATTTCCTGCGTGGCGTCCGCGCTGTGCTGGGTTGAAACAAGCACCGTGTCTATTCCAACGGCCTTGCCGTTTTCGTAAACAACGCTCACCTGCGCCTTGCCGTCGGGCTTAATGAAGTCCGCTCCGCTCTTGCGGTACGCGGCCAGGCGGCGGGTAAGGGCATGGGCCAGATATATGGGCAGGGGCATGTATTCTTCCGTTTCGTCGGTGGCGTAGCCAAACATCATGCCCTGGTCACCGGCGCCGGTGGTCATGTCCGCCTCAACACCTTCCTTGGCCTCAAGGGACTTGTCAACGCCCATGGCAATGTCTCCACTCTGCTTATCAAGCGCCACAAGCACGGCGCAGCTGTTTCCGCTGAAGCCGGTTGAGTTGTCCGTGTAACCTATTTCGTTCACGGTGGAGCGAACAAGGGAAGAAATGTCTACCTGCGCCTTGCTGGTTATTTCGCCCATTACCAGCACAAGGCCGGTTGTGGCGGCGCATTCGCACGCTACGCGGGAGTAGGGATCCTGCGCCAGATGCGCGTCAAGCACGCTGTCGCTGAGTATGTCGCAAACTTTGTCGGGATGTCCCTCGGTTACCGATTCCGAGGTAAACAGCTTTCTCATAATAAAAAATCCTCCATTCTCATATGTCCTGCCCATCAGGTGCGGCGGGGAACCACGCGGCGCGTTCATTTTAGGGTAAAATAAAACGCCCCGCGAAAAACGAGACGAAGGGAAGCATCGCTCATCTTTCGGCTATTGCCGCGGGAATTGGCACCTTGCGCCGAACGCAGGTTGCCGGGTTTCACAGGGCCCGTCCCTCAACCACTCTTGATAAGGCAAATATTCTGTTGCGTGGGTATAATAGCATCACTTTCACTTGCCTGTCAACCCCTTGGAGCCAAATAATTGGCGCAAAATGGGGCTTTTTGTGGTATAATGCCGACATAACTGCGAAAAGGGGTATTTATTATGGAAAATCGCCTTGATTTTACGGAAACGGAGCTTAGCGAGGTATCGGGCCGGATGTCGCTTGCGGAGGCTCTGCAGGTGCGCGCGGATATAAAAACGGAAATTGCGCAGCTGCACAGCCGCCTTAACGATAACGCCAAGGTGCAGGAGGGCGAGAACCCCGCGGAGGATCCCATGCGGCTTACGGCTCTGCTCAGCGCCAAGTGCGCGGCCTTTGAAACGATAGTGCGCCGCATAAATCTGACCAACGCCTCAACCGTGTTTGAGGGAAAAACGATTACCGATCTGCTCGCCAGGCGCGATGCCCTTTCGCTTGAAACGAGCATATTGCGGGACTTTTTGCAGCAGGCCAGCCAAAAGGTGGACCGCTATTCCAAAACGGAGATAAAGATACTTTCAAGCGTGGACGTAACGGCCATGCAGAAAACGGTTGACGCAAAATCAAAGGAGCTAAGGCAGCTTGACGCGACAATTCAGAAACTGAATTGGAACACTGAGCTTGTATAAACCGTAAAAAATATACAATAATTCGGTATTCCGCAAGCGGGGCGGGCGCTATCTCTGCCGGCTGAGAATGAGCCGGTTAATGCTTGCTGCGGGACGGGCACAACGCAGAAATTCACCTAAATGCCTATAAAAATCACAGCATAACATATACAGGAGCAAAGCGCATTCCCGGGCGCCGACCGCGCGGAAGGGTGGGACAGGGGAAATATACTATTTTTTGTTTACATATTCGGTAATTACATCGGAAAGCTTTACGCGCAGGGCGACGGAACCTACAAGCGCCCTTCACCCGGCGAGAACGACAGCTATTGTTTCGATGACGATACGCTTACCATAACCACGGATGAGCTTGAGGATTGACACGCTCCCCAACATATTGCGCCGCGGGTGCCGTGAGGGCACAAGAGCCGAGAATCTCTGAATAAATTGCCCCATAAAACCATTTTTTTAATTGACAATAATTAAAAGGTGTGATAACCTAACTAAGCAACCCCCGTCCGGGGGGTTTATTTAGGTTCGGTTTTAGCCGAACAAAACGGATTTTTATTGGCCGCGGCCCGCGTTGGGCTTAGGCATAAACTGAGAGGAGTAACAACCACCATGCGCGTAAAGATCACCTTGGCCTGCACCGAATGCAAGCAGCGTAACTACAACACCTTCAAGAACAAGAAGAACGACCCCGACAGGCTTGAGTTCTCCAAGTACTGCCGCTTCTGCCACAAGCACACCATCCACAGGGAAGCCAAGTAAGCCCGAAAGGACAGGACAGAATAATGGCAAACGATGTAAAAACCGCAAAAAAGGAGAATAAGCCCAGCCTGTTCGCGCGTATCGGCCGCTATTTTAAGGACGTTGTGGGCGAACTGAAAAAGGTTACCTGGCCTACCGGTAAGGATCTTGCCAAGTACACCGCCACCGTGCTCGGTTTCATAGTGCTTTTCGCTATTGTTATAGGCGTGCTCGATTTCCTGTTCGGCGAAGGCTTTACGCTTCTCGGAAACCTGGCCGGCTCTTCGGACAGCAGCTCCGCTCTGGTGGACACGCTGCTGGGCCTGATGTAATTTAGGGGCGATCACCATGGCCGAAGAAGCCAAGTGGTACGTTGCCCATACCTATTCGGGCTACGAGAACAAGGTGAAGGAAGACCTGGAGAAAACGGTTGAGAACCGCGGACTTCAGGATATGATACTGGAAGTAAGCTACCCCACCGAAGAGGTGGTGGAGATGAAGGACGGCAAGCGCAAGGTTACAACCCGCAAAACGCTGCCGGGATACGTTATGATCAAAATGATCATGAACGACAAAACCTGGTACATCGTGCGCAATACGCGCGGCGTTACCGGCTTCGTGGGTCCCGGATCAAAGCCTGTTCCGCTTACCGATGAAGAGGTTACCAAGCTTGGCGTGGAATACATTCCCATCGAGCTGGATCTGGAAGTTGGCGAGAGCGTGCGCGTAATAAGCGGCCCGCTTGAAAACTTCATCGGCACCGTTGAGGCGCTTGATCCCGAAAGGCAGAAGGTTAAGCTTACCGTATCCATATTCAATCGTGAAACCCCCGTTGAGCTGGACTACATTCAGGTTCAAAAGCTCTGATAAGGGGCAAGTGTTGAGCTCGGGCTTTTTCCGAGCCTAGGCATGATTTATGCGCCGCTCCGCAAGGAAGGCTGTCATAAGTGGGAGGCCCGCCCGTTAAGCGGGGAGGCCGCTCGCACCACATTATTTTTAGGAGGAAATTCAAATGGCAAAGAAGATCACAGGCTTTGTGAAGCTTCAGATCCCCGCCGGCAAAGCAACGCCAGCACCACCTGTAGGCCCGGCACTCGGTCAGCATCAGCTGAACATAATGGGCTTCTGTAAGGAGTTCAACGAGCGCACCGCCAAGGACGCCGGCATGATCATCCCCGTCGTAATCACGGTGTATCAGGACCGTTCCTACACCTTTGTGACCAAGACTCCCCCCGCGGCCGTACTTATTAAGAAGGCTTGCGGTCTGCAGTCCGCCTCCGGCCGCCCGAATACCCAGAAGGTAGCCAAGCTGACCAAGGACCAGGTAAGGGAGATCGCCACCACCAAGATGCCCGACCTTAACGCCGCCAGCGTGGAAGCCGCCATGAGCATGGTAGCCGGTACCGCCCGCAGCATGGGTATCACGGTTGAGGACTGAACAAGCCTAAAGGAGATGTGGGAGGCATAAGCCGCTATTACCACAGGAAGGAATATAGAATATGAAGCATGGCAAAAAGTATCAAGACAGCGTAAAGCTGATCGAAAAGCAGAAGCTCTACGATCCCCGCGAAGGCATTGAGGCAGTGCTCTCCACCGCCAAGGCCAAGTTTGACGAGACCATCGAAGCCTCTATCCGTCTGGGTGTAGACCCCCGTCACGCCGACCAGCAGGTCCGCGGCGCGGTTGTTCTGCCTCACGGTACCGGCAAGACCGTCCGCGTTCTGGTATTCGCCAAGGGCGACAAGGCTAAGGAAGCCGAGGCCGCCGGCGCCGATTTCGTGGGCGATGACGATATGGTAAAGAAGATCCAGACCGAGAACTGGTTTGGATTCGACGTTTGCGTGGCTACTCCGGACATGATGGGCACCATCGGCCGTATAGCCCGTATACTGGGACCTAAGGGCTTGATGCCTAACCCCAAGAGCGGCACCGTCACCATGGACGTGACCAAGGCTATCCACGATATCAAAGCCGGTAAGGTTGAGTACCGTGTAGACAAGACCTCCATCGTTCACGTTCCCGTGGGCAAGGCTTCCTTCGGCGCCGACAAGCTGGAAGAGAACCTGAACACCCTTATGGATGCCATCATCAAGGCCAAGCCGGCCGCGGCGAAGGGCACCTACATAAAGAGCCTGGTGCTTTCAACCACCATGGGCCCCGGTGTCAAGTTCAACAGCATGAAGTTCTAATGCTTGCGCATTTCGCAATGAGTGCTGTTCGTGTTCACTGCGAGACGCAAGGAGTTCCGGCAAGTAAATCGCCGGAGCCGGAATAAAACCAGTCTAACCGAAAAAGTTAGACGAAATCTCAAAAAATCCGTTGACAACCATGGGGTGGTATAGTATACTGCCCCATGGAAATCAAATAAAGGCCGAAGACAGCAGGCGCCCTACGCGGGCTTAATTTCCTGCCGAGGTGAACGCAAGCTCTATTTAGCAAGCTCTCATCCTTTGTCTTAGGCAAAGGATTTTCATTTTGTAAGGAGGTGAAACCAATGGCAAACCCCGCAATTATCGAGGATAAAGCGAAACTGGTCGAAGAGATCCGCGAAAAGCTCGAAAAGGCGCAGTCTGTTGTAGTGTTCGACTATCGCGGACTGACCGTTGAGGAGGTAACCAACCTGCGCAATGAAATGCGCAAGGCAGGCGTTGAGTATGTAGTTCTTAAGAACCATATGGTCAATCGCGCAGCCCAGGCAAACGGAGTGGACGAAAGCTTCCACAATTATCTGAAGGGACCCTCTGCATTCGCGTTCGGTTATGACGATGCTGTAGCGCCCGCGCGCATACTGAAAGACACCGTTAAGAAGCTGAAGAAGTGCGAAATTAAGGGCGGTATCATAAACGGCGTAGTCACCGACGCGGCCGGCATGAACACCCTGGCAGATCTGCCCAGCAGAGAACAGCTTATCGCAAGGCTGCTTGGCAGCATGATGAGCCCCGTTTCCAAGCTGGCCGTTGCACTCGGTCAGATCATGGAGCAGAAGGGCGGCTCCGATGCAGCACCCGCTGAAGCAGCGGAATAATCACTAAAAAAACTGTACAGAAATAACACAGGAGGAACCAAGATGATTAACAAAGAGCAGCTTATCGCTGATATCAAAGCTATGACCGTTCTTGAGCTTGCCGATCTGGTAAAGGCTCTTGAAGAGGAGTTTGGCGTATCCGCCACCGCCGCCGTCGCCGTTGCTGGCCCCGCCGCCGGTCCCGCCGCCGAAGTTGAAGAGAAGACCGAGTTCGACTGCATACTGAAGGAAGTCGGCCCCGAGAAGATTAAGGTTATCAAGGTCGTTCGTGAGCTGACCGGTCTGGGCCTCAAGGAAGCCAAGGACCTGGTAGACAACGCCCCCAAGGCCATCAAGGAAGGTCTGCCCAAGGAAGAGTGCGACAAGATCGTCGAGAAGTTCAAAGAAGTCGGCGCCACCATCGAGGTCAAATAAGCTATTCGCTTATAATAAAAGAGATCGCTCACGCGGTCTCTTTTTTCGTGCCTTTTGCGGGGAGCGGCGTTATGCCTGCTCCTCCTTTTTTATGGGATCTCTCTCTCTCGTGAAGCCGCGGCCCAAAACCTCTTTTATCTGAGTAACCGTAACAAACGCCGTCGGGTCAACCGATTCTATAAGCTCCGTCACCCCGTAAAGCTTGCGCTTGGGTATAACGCACATAACGCCCTTCTGCTGCTCTTTCATGCGCCCGGTTTCAATAAGCAGCATCGTAACCCCAACGTCAAGCTCGCTTAGAAGCCGCTCCCTGATAACCTCGTATCTATCCGATATTGCCGTAACCTGCAGCTGTGAGCTGCCGGATATGAGCACCCTGTCCATAACAACCGATTCAAGCACCAGCAGTATAAGCCCGTAAAGTATGCTTTCAACGTCGCTTACAAAAAGCTGACTTGCCATTATAACAAAGTCTATCGCGTAAACAACAACCGCAAGCGGTATGTGTGTCCATTTGCTGACAACCAGGTCCAGCACGTCTATGCCGCCGGAGGATGCGCCCATGCCCATTATAAGCCCAAGCGCTATGCCCAAAAACCCGCCGGCGAGAAGCGTTGCCAAAAGAGTATTGTCCGTTATGTCGCCAAGGTTGGGGATCCTTTGAAAGAACGAAAGAAACACCGGGTATATAACGGAGCTTGTAACCGTTGTTACAACAAGTTTTTTGCCCAGAACCACGCCGCCCAGTATAAGCATAAGTATGTTTATTATAAAAACTATGCTCGCCGTGTCCAGCGGGATTATCTTGCTAAGCACTATGCCAAGCCCCGTAGCGCCGCCCATTATAATGTCGTGCGGAACAACGAACGCCTCCACCAGAAACGCCAGCATAAAGTTGCCGACAAGCAGTATAATCGCGTTCTTTACGCTCTTAAGCGCCTTTTCCTTTTTTATACTCATACCCAAGCCCTTCCACTTTTTGCATATATACGGAAATTTCCGCCTTTTATGCATTCTATCATAGCCGACCCGCGCCGCGTTTTCAACCCCTCCCGACCCGCGCGGAATAATATATTCTTTTGGGCATAAAAAAGCGGAAGCCGCAGCCTCCGCTTTAAGTATGAACTTTATTTATTGTAG
>CAZRHS010000062.1:0-7873 GCA_964600045.1 uncultured Clostridium sp. | reverse complement strand
GCGCCCTGGCTATCTCCTAACCCCCCCACCCCGCATAACATTCAGCTTAATCTTCCTGCACATGAAAACCGCCCCTTCCCGGGAATCCGGAAAGAGGCGGTGCGCTTTATTTTTTGGGATTTGTTATTTGACCAATGTTACCTTTACGGTAACGGTTGAATCGGGCTTGGCGGTTTCGTTGCCGTCATGCCAAATGTTCAGGGTTATGCTCGCGCTTGTGAGCTTCGCGGCGCCGGTTTCGTTCGGGTCGCCCTTGAAACCGATCGCGTACTGTCCGCTGCCGTAATTGTACAGCTCGAACATCGCCGCGTACTTCGCGTCCTTTATCTGCACGTTCGTAATAACGTTTAGCGTTTCATCGCTGTTCGCCAGGGTGAACGTGGAGCGGCTGCTCTTGTCTTTAATATACAGCTTAGGTGTGCCGGAGGCCTTCACCTTTGCCGTGCCGGTCTTTACCGTTATGGAGACAAGCGGAGTTTCGACCATAACTTCGCCCGTGAAGAGCGCAACAGCCTTGGCCTTGTACTTAAGCGTGGTGTCAGCATCGAAGTTCGTAAGCTCCAAGCCTTCGACTAAATAAATCGGCTGCTGATAGTTGTCCGCGCTTGAATAAACCAGAATAACCTCTGCTTGCGGAGGCATTAAGGTGTTCTTATAAGTCGGGGTAAAGACTATCTTGCTTTCGCCGCGGATGGTATCTATGCTGCCCTTTGCCTTTACGGTGGCGGTAACGGTTGACTTTTCCTCCGTCGGAATCTTTACGGTGATGGTTGATACCTTGTATCCTTCGTCCGCGGCAACAAGCACCTTATATGTCGCGCCGTACTCGGTATTTTCATTCACGCTGATATAGAGCATGCCGTAGTAACAATCCACATAGAGCGGCCACTTATCATAGTCATAAGTTATCTTACCCGTCTTGTCGGTGACCTTGATGGTGCCGTTCACATTGACGTCCATGATCTCGTAGTTCTTGGTTGAGCAGGAGAGCCCGATTATCGCATAGTCACGGCATTTCTTATTGAGCGATATGGAGCTCTTGGACAGCTTCAGGTTTACGGCGGTCTGCTTTAAGGTGAGCTTAACGGGCTTTGCTTCTATCTCAATGCCGTTAGCCGCGTCCTTCAGGGTAAGGGTTATGGTATAGGTGCAGCCGGCCGGGATGTAATCCAGTTCTTCCCTTGTAAGAGTCAGCACGCTGCCGTTCTTCTCAACAAAGAAGTAATCGTCTATATCGCCGCTTTCAAGGATGACTTTGCCCTTCGCTATGGTCACCGTGCCCTCGTAATCGGTGAACGTGCCGCCGTAGTTCTTGAACGTCGGGGTAATTACAACGGTGTTCTCGGGGTAGGTAATGTCAAGAGTGCCGGTGGCCTTCAGCGTTACGGTCGGCTCAAGGCCCTCTTTGCTTGTTTTAACGCTCAGAACCGCTTTGGACTTGGTGCCGGGTATGGATACGGTGACCTTGTATGTTTTGCTGTAATCAAGCTCTCCCTTAATGGCGCTTACTGTCAGCTTTCCGTCACTGGATACTTCGGCACTAATGCCTTCCGGCGCCTCTATCGCTACGGTGTCGTTCGTAATTTCAAAGTCCGCGGGAGTAATGACCATGTCAACACTTACGGAGTCGTTATACGCGGGATTAAGCGTAACAGACGATTTTTTCAGCTTAACCGTAGGCGTAGCCGCCTGAACCGACAGCTTGAGGGATACCTTCGTCGCGGTATCGCCGAAGCCGACACTAAGGGTTATTTTGCCGGATTTAACGCCTTCGGGAGCTATCAGCGTGAATTCGCCGGTATAACGGTCAAAGTTCTTGACGGTAAAGCCATCGGACGCGCTAAGCTCGGTTACGTTATACTGCTCAAGGGTTTCTTTCTTCAACGAGGGCTTCAGCTGCATCTCCACGCCGCCGCTTGACAGGGTGCTGACCTTAACGCTTGAAGCGGAGAGCTTGAGACTTGGCGCCTTATACGTGTTCTTCACGCTGAGCGTTACGGGGATGCCGATTACCCACTCCTCGGTATAAACGGTAAGATACAAGCTGCCGGAGGTACTCTTAAGCGGAGCGTCTTCATTAAGCGTAAGAATCTTGTTTTCCGCATTAAGGGTAAGCCAATCGACGTTTTTCTTGCTTGTGTCTATGGCTATCGACTCTACGGTCGCTCCGGTGATTTCTATGGTTCTGCTCTGGCCGGAATAGAAAGAGTTGAACGCCGCTACGGTCGCCTTCAGCTTGGGCGTGGTCTTTTTAACGGTAAGCCTAAGCTTTGTATCCGTTACGAATTCCGTATCGCCCACGGTTACGGCTACCGCGCTTGTGTAGGCGGACTTTACGGACGCGGGATTATCAATTGCGCCGCTCTTAGGCACAACGGCGATGCGCCTGTCGTCAACAACGACAAGGTTAAACATGGCCTCTGCCGCGGGGTCCGTAAATCTGGCGCTCGTTATGGCAACGCCGGTGTTGTCAGGGGTGCTGTCCTCCTCTTCGGACTCGCTTACCCCTGCGGGTGAAGCGAAATTCGTGCTCTCAAGCTCAACCTCGGATATGCCGTTCTCGTTTGCCTCGGATGCGTCTTCCCAGCTCTTCAGCAGAAGAAGAATATCAAACTCCGCGTAATCCTTGCTGTAAAGCTCGCTTGTAAGGGAGGTTGTGCCGAGCTGTACGCCGGTTATTTCATCCGTTGTGGAAGCCGCCGTTACGTCAACGCGGCAGCGGGCGGAGACGATAACTTCGCCGTTGGATTCTATCTTCGCAACGGCGTATGCGGTGCCGGCAAGGCCATCCGAATTGGGCGTTATTACGCCGTCCGCGACGGTGATTATCTCTTTTCCGTCGGGGTTTTCCGCGCACCATTCGACAAGGTCCGCGCTGTCCGCGGGTGTAACGGTAACCGTTAAGGTTACGGGCTCATCGCGGGATTCCATGGTTATATACTCGCGGTCAATCGTCATCTGCATGGAGACGAAGTGCTTGTTCGCTTTTTCAAGGCATTCGTTGTCGTCTCCGATTGTTATGCTGTTCCATTGTACAACGCTGCCGTAATAATATACGTCCGTAAGATTATCGCAGTACTCAAACGCGCCATCCCTAATATCCGTAACGGAGGCGGGTATAGTTACGGTTGTAAGAGCGGTGCACTTGTAAAAGGCGTCTCTTTCGATTCTTGTCACGCTGCCGGGAATTGTTACAGCCGTGAGAGCGGTGCATTTGCTAAAGGCACCTTCGCCTATAAGCGTAACTTTGCTGCCTAAGTCGACGTTTGTGAGAGCGGTGCATTTTGTAAACGCTTCCGGATTGATTTCCGCCGCGCTGTCGTCTATCGTCACGCTTGTGAGAGCGGTGCAGGAGTCAAAGGCGCCTGTGCCTATGCTCGTCACGCTGGCGGGAATTGTTACAGCCGTGAGAGCGCTGCAGTTGGCAAAGGCGGTCTCGCCTATGCTCTCTACGCTGCTGCCTATCGTCAAGTTTTTCAGCCTTGTGCAGACTTTGAAGGCATAATCGCCTATTTTCGTCACGCTGTCGGGTATCGTAACGCTTTCAAGAGCCTCGCAGAAACAAAATGTGTCGGCTTCGATGCTTGTTACGCCATCCGGTATAGTCACGCTTTTAAGAGCTTCGCACTCCTTGAAAGCTTCCCGGCCTATTTTCGTCACGGTGTCGGGTATCGCAACGCTTTCAATGGTTCTGCAATATCCGAAAGCGCACTTGCCTATGCTCGTCACGCCGTCGGCGATTTCAACGGTTTTTATATTTTCATTATATGTCCACCACGGGGCGGAATTGCTGCCGGAAGAAGAATTCCAAGCATAATCTGCCATTGCGCCTGTGCCGCTGATGGTGAGGACTCCGTCGGAGTCAAGCGACCATGAAAGACCCTCGCCGCAGGTGCCGGAGGTAAGTTTGCATATTACGGCGGCGGTCAGGTAGTCGTTGCCGTCCTTGATGTTTATAGCATCCCACTCCGCTTTTGAGCCGGAATAGTAGGCGTACCTGAGGCTTTTGCATTCATCGAAAGCATAAGCTTTGATAAGCGTTACGCTTTTGCCTATTGTTACGCTTTCAAGTTTGCCGCAGTCGGAAAAGGCGTTCTCGCCGATGGTTTCCACGCCTTCGGATATCGTCGCGCTTGTGAGAGAGCCGCAATTTGAAAAGGTGCATTCGCCGATGGTCTTCACGGCGCCGGGTATTGTAATGCTTGTTATAGCCTTGCACTGAGAAAAGGCGTATTCGGCGATGCTCGTCACATTGCTTAAGTCTATACCTGTGAGAGCTGCGCACTCATTAAAGGCACTGTTGCCTATGCTCGTCACGCTGCTGCCCATTGTCACGCTTGTGAGAGCGCTGCATCCATCAAAGGCGCATATGCCGATGCTTGTCACGCCGCTGCCTATCGTCACGCTTGTGAGAGCTGTGCACTTGTAAAATGCATAGTTGCCTATGCTCGTCACGCCGTCGGCGATTGTCGCGGATTTTATTTCGCTTGCGTATGCGTTCCACGGCACCTCTGACTCAGATCCGTACTCAGGCATTGCGCCTGTGCCGCTGATGGTGAGGACTCCGTCGGAGTCAAGCGACCATGAAAGACCCTCGCCGCAGGTGCCTTCTATGGGATACGTCACCGTCACCGATGCGACGGATTCGCCCATCACGGGGGAGACGAGATCCTCTTCGATAACCGCGTCAACCGTCTCGCTTTCGCCGTTCACGGGCTCGGCTTCGGTTCCTGTTTCGCTTTCCGGTTCAGCCGGAGTTTCCGGATTCAGGGATGTTTCTTCGGTCGGTTCCTTATATTCCGGTTCGGCCTGGGCGGAATTGTCCGCCGTTGTATTCTCCGCAAAAGCCTGCGAGGGGAAAAGGCTTGCGAACATAACAACAAGCAGAAGCATGGATAGAATTCTTCGTTTCATTGCTGCACCTCTTTCTCTTTCTTTGTAATTTTCTGGAATTGTGATACGAGATATAGATAGACATATACCGTATTCCTATGATACATGATATATGTGCCATTTGCAATAGCAAAAAAATGAATCTTTCAGACTTTTTTGGAGTGATTAAGAATTTAAGCCAAGAATTGCGGAAAATACAAAAAGAGTGAGTATGCCTAAAATTTTTTCAGCTTGCGCGGCAGAGTAAACCCATTGTACGGGTTTCTAATTAACCTTCCCCGTTAGCCCCTTTAATATGCGCGTTTATGCGCTCGGTAAGCATATTCACGGCAACCATATTGTGGCCGCCCTCGGGGATTATAATGTTTGCGTAGCGCTTGGAAGGCTCAACGTACATTTCGTGCATGGGCTTTACGGTTGTAAGATATTGCTCTATCACGCTTTCAAGGCTGCGCTCGCGCTCGCGCACGTCCCTGAGTATGCGGCGAAGAATGCGCACGTCCGCATCCGTATCAACATATATTTTTATATCAAGAAGATCCCTTATCCGCGGGTCGCTCAAAAGCAATATGCCCTCAAGCAGTATCACAGGCGCGCTCTTCACAAGCACGGTTTGGTCGGAGCGGTTATGCACCGTGTAATCATAAACGGGGCAAAGCACATCCTCGCCGCGCTTAAGCTTTTTTATGTCCTCTATAAAAAGATCGGTATCAAACGCGTCCGGGCAATCGTAATTTATCTTTGCCCTTTCCTCGTATGTCATATCGTTGTGCGCTTTATAATAATTATCGTAATATATAACGGAAATATCCTCGCCAAAACGCTCGCGGAGCAGCCTTGTTATGGTTGTTTTGCCCGATCCGGTTCCGCCCGCTATGCCTATCGCCATTATGCCGTTCATGTGCCGCCTCCGATTGGTGATTCGTTTGTTTTCGCATATTGTACCATACTTTCACCATCAATTCAAAAAATAGGGAAAAATCAAGCCGCTTCGGGCAAAAATCGTTGATTTGAGGCCCTGACGGTGGTATAATTCATCGGTTAAAAATTTTATTTCGGGATTAAAAATCCGGAGGATGAAATATGAAGGGTAAAACTCTGCGCGCGGTATGCTCCATAGCGGTGTGCCTTACGGTACTTGGAGCCTGCTTCACAAGCGCGCTTGCCTGCACGGCCGTGTATGTAGGGCCGGAGGCGAGCGAGGACGGCACATATATGCTGGCCAAATCAAACGACTATCAGGACGTTTGGGCAAACTACATAACAATTACCGAAAGGGTTGAGCACCAAAGCGGCAGAACCATGCCCGTGGATAACGACAAAACGGTTTTCGCCCCCATACCCGCCACAACCTATCGCTACACGTCCACCCCTTGGATGGACAGCGCAACCGCCGCCAACGGCCTTGGCAGCGACGCTACCGTTTGCACGAATGAATACGGCGTGGCCATGATAATGTCCATAACCGCCTTTTCAAACAACGCCGCCCTTGCCGCGGACCCGCTTATAGAGCACGGGCTTTCCGAGTTTACGGCGAACGACCTTGTTGTGTGCCAGAGCAAAACGGCACGAGAGGCCGTGTATGTTCTGCTTAAGCTTATCGATACATACGGCAGCAGCGAGGTTAACATTGCCCTTATAGCGGACCAGGACGAGGCCTGGTATATTGAAATGTACTCCGGTTATCAGTACGCCGCGGTGCTTCTGCCCGATGATGCGGTGTGCGCCTTCGGCAACGAGTTTTCGCTTGAATACGTAACGGATTACGAGGATTATATTCTTTCCCCCGCCCTTGAAAGCACGGCTGTGGACAACGGCTTTGCCGTATACGGCGACAACGGGGAGCTTAATTTACGCTCCACCTATTCAGGCAGCGACATCACCACCAACTATTCCCACATGAGAACATGGATAGGCCATCAGATACTTGCGCCCTCCGTTTACGGCGACGATTACGATAAGGATGCGATATATCCCCTCTGCTTCACGCCGGACGAAAAGGTTTCCATTATAGATGTTATGGAAATTTTAAGAAACCGCTACGAGGGCACGGAGTATGACCCCGACGAAACCGGCCGAACCGATATGCGCGTTATAGGCACGGATACGGCGCTTAGCGTGCACATTGCCCAGATTTACCCGAACCTGCCCGCGGATATGAGCTGCGTAACCTGGGAAAGCACAGGCCCCGCGCTTTACGGCGTGTTTGTTCCCCTTTCAAATGCCGCCACAAGCGTAAGCGAGCCTTACGGCCGCAACCAGAGCGCGGAGGAGGTGGGCGTGTTCGATACGGAGCATTATCCGTATTACCGCTTTAAGGAGCTTACCACCCTTGGCACCGGCCAATACGCCTACAAGATATACGGCGAGCCCGTGCGCGCCTACTGGCACCAGGCGGAGCTTCGCATGACCGAGAGCATGGCAAAGGTGCTTACAATGGCAAGCGAAATGGAGGATAACGACGCGGCGCGCGAATTTATAACCGAATACTGCAACGCCCAGCAGAATCAGGCATTTGAGGACGCGGGCACGCTGCTTAATTCCGTGCGCTGGTACATGAGCAAAAACAGCAACACCATGAAGAACGGCCGCAACCCCGAAACGCACGAGGTGCTTTACGAGCTTAAGACGATTGAGCCGCTTTCCGTGGAGCTTGACCCGTCTGTATACGGCATAATACCGTCCCTTGCGGACTGATAATCAGGAGGAGATTATAATGAAAAGAACACTTGCGGCGCTTCTCGCGCTTGTAATGCTTATGCTTTCGCTTTGCGCCTGCGCCGAAAAGAAGGCGAGCGTAACGGTTGGCATGGAAAAGGACAAAAAGTTTGATTCCGCGGACCTTGATATAGACTCCGCCGGCATGGAGGAGGCAGGCTTTGCCTATGGCGACAGCGTGGACCTTGTTTTCAGCAATGGCTACACTTTAACCGACATTCCCTATTTTAACGGCTCCTATGTAAGGCCGGGCGAGCCGGTA
>CAZRHS010000061.1:0-7915 GCA_964600045.1 uncultured Clostridium sp. | reverse complement strand
GGCAGCGAACAAGGCGACCATGTTCCAACCCGAGTGGCCCGGCGAAGCCGGGGAGCTGGCAAACCGAAGGTTTGACTGAGGGAGTTCAAGAAGAACGCTTCACCTTCTTATCTACTCTACCAATCATTACTTTAGCAATACTCAGAATTACGCAAATCATACCCCCCAACATCGCTTCATTCATTCGCACCAAAAAGGACCTCCCGGTTTGGGAGGCCCTTGAGTTATTTTAGCTTAATTTAAGCTTATTTGTTGTTCTTGTGCTGTATATTGGCCTGAGCCGCGGCAAGGCGAGCTATAGGCACGCGGAACGGTGAGCAGGAAACATAGTCCAGACCAACGCGATCGCAGAACTCTATGCTGGAAGGATCGCCGCCGTGCTCGCCGCAGATACCAAGATGGATATCGGGACGGGTCTCGCGGCCCAGCTTAGCGGCCATGGCAACAAGCTTGCCAACACCGATCTGGTCAAGACGCGCGAAGGGATCGGACTCGTATATCTTCTTCTCGTAGTAAGAGCTGAGGAACTTGCCCGCGTCGTCACGGCTGAAGCCGAACGTCATCTGGGTCAGGTCGTTGGTACCGAAGGAGAAGAACTCGGCTTCCTTGGCGATTTCGTCGGCGGTAAGGGCCGCGCGGGGAATCTCTATCATGGTGCCTACGAGGAACTTGAACTCGGTGTTGTTCTCTTCCATAACCTTCTTGGCGGTGTTCACTACGAAGCTCTTAACATACGCAAGCTCCTTAACCTCGCCTACCAGGGGGATCATTATCTCGGGGATAATGTCAAGCCCGGTCTCGCGGCGCACGTTGATGGCGGCCTCGATAACGGCGCGGGTCTGCATTTCGGCGATTTCGGGATAGGTTACGCACAGACGGCAGCCGCGGTGACCCATCATGGGGTTGAACTCGTGCAGGCTGGCTACGGTAGCCTTAAGCTCTTCAAAGGTCAGGCCCATTTCCTTGGCCAGATCAGCGATCTCCTCGTCCTTGTGGGGCAGGAACTCATGAAGCGGTGGATCAAGGAAGCGGATGGTAACCGGACGTCCGCCCATGGCCTTGTAAATGCCCTCAAAGTCGCTCCTCTGCATGGGCAGCAGCTTATCGAGAGCCTTGCGGCGGGATTCCTCGGTTTTGGATACTATCATCTCGCGCACGGCGGGGATACGATCCTCGTCAAAGAACATGTGCTCGGTACGGCAAAGGCCGATACCCTCGGCGCCAAAGCTTACGGCGACGGCGGCATCATGCGGGTTATCCGCGTTGGTACGAACGGCAAGCCTCTTGTGCTTGTTCGCCATGTCCATGATGCGTCCGAAATAGCCGCTGTTGGGATCGGCGGGGATGGTGGGGATTATTACATCGTAGATGCAGCCGGTGGAGCCGTCAAGGCTGAGAGCGTCGCCCTCGTGATAGGTCTTGCCGGCAAGGGTGAACTTCTTGTTCTCCTCGTCCATCTTTATCTCGCCGCAGCCGGATACGCAGCAGGTACCCATACCGCGAGCAACAACCGCCGCGTGGGAGGTCTGTCCGCCGCGAACGGTCAGGATGCCCTGGGAGTACTTCATGCCCTCGATGTCCTCGGGGCTGGTCTCAAGGCGAACCAGAACTACCTTCTCGCCCTTCTTGCCATGCTCAACGGCGTCTTCCGCGGTGAACACGATGGTGCCGGCGGCGGCTCCGGGGCTGGCGGCTATGGCCTTGCCTACGGGCTTGGCGGCCTTAAGGGCGGCGGGATCAAACTGGGGATGCAGCAGCATGTCAAGGGACTTGGCGTCTATCTGCATAAGGGCTTCTTCTTCGGTTATCATACCCTCGTCAATCAGGTCGCAGGCGATCTTTATGGCGGCGGCAGCGGTACGCTTGCCGTTACGGGTCTGCAGCATGTAAAGCTTGCCGTGCTCAACGGTGAACTCCATGTCCTGCATATCATGATAATGGTTCTCCAGGGTCTTGCATACGTTTACAAACTGCTCAAACGCCTCGGGGAACTTCTGCTCCATCTCGCTTATGGGCATGGGGGTACGTACGCCGGCAACAACGTCCTCGCCCTGTGCGTTGGTGAGGAATTCGCCGAACAGACCCTTGTCGCCGGTAGCCGGGGAGCGGGTGAACGCAACGCCGGTGCCGCAGTCATCGCCCATGTTGCCGAAGGCCATCATCTGCACGTTAACGGCAGTACCCCAGGAATAGGGAATGTCGTGGTCCATGCGGTATACGTTCGCGCGGGGGTTATCCCAGCTGCGGAATACGGCCTTGATAGCCTCAAAAAGCTGTACCTTGGGATCGGTGGGGAAATCGGAACCGATCTGCTTCTTGTATTCGGCCTTAAACTGATCGGCCAGCTCATGCAGGTCGTTGGCGTCCAGATCCAGGTCGCTGGTAACGCCCTTGCGCTCCTTCATGGCATCTATAAGCTTTTCAAAATACTTCTTGCCGACTTCCATAACAACGTCGGAGAACATCTGAATAAACCTTCTGTAGCAGTCCCAAGCCCAGCGGGGATTGCCGCTCTTGGCAGCTATTATGTCAACAACTTCTTCGTTAAGACCAAGGTTCAGTATGGTATCCATCATGCCGGGCATGGACGCGCGGGCACCGGAGCGAACGGAGACCAGCAGCGGGTTCTCCTTGTCGCCGAACTTCTTGCCGGTAACAGCTTCCATCTTGATGATGTTTTCCATAATCTCGGCCTGGATCTCGTCATTAATTTTGCGGCCGTCCTCGTAATACTTGGTGCAGGCCTCGGTAGAGATCGTAAAGCCCTGGGGAACAGGAAGACCGATATTGGTCATTTCCGCCAGATTGGCGCCCTTACCGCCCAGCAGGTCACGCATTTTGGCGTTGCCCTCTGTGAACTGGTAGACGTACTTTTTCGCCATTAATTCATCCTCCAATATTTTAATTTTATAAAAACGATTTTATCGTGCGAAAGCACCCACTTCCACACTTAAGGGGTATTATACTATCAATTTTTCTCTCAATCAAGAAAAAACATAGTAAATGCAGGATTTTTATGCTCTCTTGCGTATTTCTTTCCCTCATGCCGCCCTATGCGCGCCCATATTCGCCGGATGGTCCAAAATATCACAAATATGATAAAATTTACGCACACTCCGTACACCCCGCGCTATTGGCTAAAGTGGGCAAATATGCTACAATACGGCTATGTTTGGATACATAGGGCCTGATAAGGGTGAACTGAAAGTAAAGGAGCTGGCGCGCTACCGCGCCTTTTACTGCGCGCTCTGCAAAAGCATAGGCTCGCGCTATTCTCAACGCGCGCGGCTTACTCTGAATTACGATTGCGCGTTCCTTGCGCTTGCCCTTTCAAACGTTATGGGTAAAACCCGCTGCGTTCCCGCGCGGTGCGGCTTTAAGCCGCTGAAAAAGGCCGAACCCGTAGCCGAGTCCAACGCCGCCATAGATTTCGCGGCCGATGCGAACATTGCCCTTGCCTACAATAAGCTTTTTGACGACATTGCAGACGAGCACGGCGCAAAGCGCCTCAGGGCGTACACGGGAAAAATCGTGCTTTACGCGGATTACAAAAAGGCGAAGCGGCAAAACGGGGAAATGTGCCTTGCGATAGAAAACGGCATGGCAAAGCTGAATGAGCTTGAAAAAGCAAACGAGCCCTGCATAGATGCTCCCGCCGCGGCATTTGCCGAAATTATGCGCGGCATAGCAATGTGCGCGCCGATAGAAAGCATAAGCGTAAAGAAGGCTTTCGCCGCCATGTGCTCGGCTCTCGGGCGATGGGTGTATCTGATAGACGCGTGGGACGACCGCGCGAAGGATAAAGAGAACGGTTCATACAATCCTTTTAATATTGCCCTTAACGGAGCGGACGAGAAGGAGCTTTGCGAAAGGGCCGAAATAATGCTTTTCAATTCGCTTAAGGAAGCGGAGGAAGCTTACATGCTGCTTAGGCCCCTTGATGACGGGGCAATAATAGAAAACATACTTATAAACGGCTGCGGACTGAAAACACGGCTGTGCCTTGGAGGTAATAATGACAAATCCGTATAAGGTGCTTGGCGTAAGCGACAGCGCCTCAAACGAGGAAATACGAGCGGCTTATCTTAAGCTGGTCAAAAAATATCATCCGGACAGATATACCGATCCGGACATGAAGGAGCTTGCCAACGAAAAGCTTAAGGAAATAAACGAGGCCTACGATCAGCTTACCAAAAACCCCGGCAAGACGGCCTCCAGCGGATACTCCGGTTCATACGGGTCATACGGCTCCTACGGCGGCAGTACCGGATCAAGTTACTCCGGCCCTGAGGCAGAGCGTTTCGCGCGGGCGCGCAGCCTTATAAACGCGAACAATCTTGAGGGCGCGAAAACAATACTCGATACGATACAGACCCACAACGCCGAATGGTACTATCTTTACGGCATAATATACCTTAGGCAGGGCTGGTACGACAAGGCGCGCGAATACCTTGGCCGCGCTTACAGAACCGAACCTTCAAACAGCGAATACGCCCAGGCTTACAACACCCTGCGCTACACCGGCAACCCCTATTCCACCACAAAGCAGAACTCAGGCTCGGGCAACTGCTCCGCCTGCGATATATGCTCCGGCCTTATGTGCGCGGACTGCTGCTGCGAATGCATGGGCGGGGACCTTATAAGGTGCTGCTGAGGTAAAACGAATGAAAAGGCTTAGCGGAACCAAACTTATTACAATAGGCGCGATGTGCACGGCGCTGGGGCTCCTTTGCCTTTATGCCGCGGCCGTGCTGCCCACGGGGCGGATAGCGTTCTATTTTCTCTCGTCGCTGTTTGTGTATATTCCGGCGGCGGAGGGAGCGTATGTCGGCTCATTATGCGTATACGCGGCAACGAGCATACTCGCGTTCTTAATACTGCCCTCCCGTTCGGCGGCGGCGCCGTACATAGTGCTGCTCGGGCATTTCGGCATATTCAAAACGTGGTTCGATTCAATAATGCCCGACAGGGTTGTGCAGAGCGCGGTAAAGGTGCTTTATTGCGATGCGTTCGCGGTGCTTGGCATATTCGCGGCAATAAAGCTTATGTCCTTTGACGTATCGTCGCTTGATATCAAGCTGCCCGTATGGGCGCTGGTGCTGCTGGCGCAGGCGGCGTTTTTCCTTTATGACAAGCTTTACTGGATGTGCCAGCGGTTTTACGATGAGCGCATCCGCCAGTACATAAGTCCGAGAAGGTAGAACAACTGATTCGGTTGTACTGTGCTAAAAAAATTTTGAGTTTAGGCCAAAACCAAAAGCCTCCACCGATGGAGGTTCGGAGTTGAGCGCCCGCTGTGCGGGAAACAGCGAAACGGAGAACGGGCAGGAACAGGGAGAATTGCGAGCGGCAGCGAACAAGGCGACCATGTTCCAACCAGTGCGTGGATGCGAGCGCAGCGAGCAGACGGAGGGAGTACGTTGAAACCGCTTGCCGTCTTTTAGTTTCTGCAGATGTTTACTTTATGAAAGATGGATTTTAGACGGTTTGGCTCATTGCCGAACTCCCTCAGTCAAAATGCCTGGCGGCATTTTGCCAGCTCCCTCCATTGAGGGCGCCTTTTGGCGGTATTTAGATTTTGCGGAAATTATCGGAATTTGGGGAATTTAGACGGTAAAGCGATTTCCGGACTTCTTCAGTCACCTTCGGCGACAGCTCCCTCAAGAGGGAGCCTTGGGGAATCGCAAAAAAGCGGAAGAAATTCAACTAACCCGTTTCAGCCGCTCCAACCCTCTGCCGATATTTGCTTTATCCAAGCAGGATTCAGATAACTTATTACTTAAAGGAGATTCAATATGAGACTTGATAAATACTTAAAGGTTTCGCGCATTATAAAGCGGCGCACAGTTGCCAACCAGGCGGCGGACCTTGGCAGGATTCAGATTAACGGCAAGGTTGCCAAGCCCTCAACCGAGGTTAAAGAGGGCGATGAGCTTGATATACTCATGGGCGGAAAGCACATGCGCGTTAAGGTTATAAGCGTGCGTGAGTTCGCTCCCAAGGGCGAAGCCGCCGCCATGTACGAAATACTGCCCGAGCAATGACATCCCCGCTTATATTCGCGGCAGTGCTTGCCGCAGGCTCATCCCGCCGCATGGGCAGGGATAAGCTTTCAATAAGCTTTGGCGGTAAAAGCGCCGTAGAGCTTTCAATAGAGGCGTTTTTAAGCTGCGGCCTCAATATAGCCGGTATAATAGTTGCGGCTTCCGAGAGCAATTTTAACGAGCTTAACGATATTCTGGCAAAATACCCGCTTGTTTCGGTTATACACGGGGGCGCAAGCCGCGGCGAAAGCGCGCATAACTGCGTGAAAAAGGCCGTTGATACAGCCGAAGGCCAAAGCGCCGTAATAGCCATTCACGACGCGGCACGCTGCCTTGTCGACAGCGCCACTATATGCCGCGCGGTTGAGAGCGCCATAAAATATTCAAGCGGTGTTGCCGCCGTACCCGTGCGCGATACGCTGAGACGAGCCGACGGAACATCCGTTAACAGGGATGAGCTTCTTGCCATGCAGACCCCGCAATGCTTTGAGCTTTATTCAATAGCCGAGGCTTATGAAAAAAGCCGTCTGAACGGCTACGCGGATACGGACGACTGCGCCGTATACATGCGCTACGTGGGCGAACCGCATTACAGCGAGGGGAGCCTTGTTAACCAAAAGCTTACTTATCAAACCGACCTGCCGTTCTTTTACGCGGCGAAGGGAGACAGCATGCGCATAGGCTGCGGAGAGGATACGCATATACTTATCGAAAACCGCGCCCTTATACTGGGCGGAGTAAACATACCCTACGAAAAAGGCCTTCTTGGCCACAGCGATGCGGACGTGCTGCTGCACGCCGTTACCGATGCCCTTTTAGGTGCCGCCGCCATGGGAGACATTGGCAGGCACTTCCCCGATACGGATGAGCGCTACCGCGGCATAAGCAGCATTACGCTTCTTAAAGCCGCCTATGAAAAGATTCTGGCGCAGGGATTCAGGGTGAACAACATTGACGCCACCGTAATCGCCCAGCGGCCGAAGCTCGCTCCGTACATTGACCAAATGCGGAAGAACGTTGCCGATGCCCTCACAACGGACATAGCCAACATAAGCATAAAGGCGACCACAACCGAGGGTATGAACGCCGAAGGCCGCGGCGAATGCATCAGCGCGCGCGCCGTCTGCACCCTTTTGCCCATAAAATAAGGCCCTAAATCGAAAGGACAGCCGATGAAAAGCGACAAGCCCAAGCAAATAGCGAACGAGTATGTGCACAATGCCAAATTTCGCGGCTATGTGGGCATTTATATTGGGTTGTGTGTCGATATACTGTATGTCGTATTTCGCGTGTTTACGGGGCTGAAATACTCCTCTGTGTGGTTTTTGAGCATGGCCGTTTACTACGCGGCGCTCGGAGCCACCCGCGGCTACCTTATAGCGAGCATGAGGCGCGTTAAACCGCTTATGGGCAGGGAGCGAATAAGCTGCGAATACACCTGCTACTCGAGAACGGCGAAACTTCTTTTTCTTCTGAACATAGCCATGGGCGGCATGATAGCCCTTATGGTTGTTCAAAACCGCCGTTTTGAGTATCCGGGATACATAATATACCTTTGCGCGGCGCATACATTTTATATGCTCGTAACGGCCATAATAAGCCTGTTTAAGTTCCGCCGGGCGGGCATGCCCCTGCTTACGGCGGCAAAGGCCGTTAACCTTGTTGCGGCACTTATGTCCATAATGGGCCTTCAAACGGCGCTTATAGCCCGCTTTTCAACGGAAGGCCAGCATTACCCCATGCGCATGAACGCCCTTACGGGCTTTTGTATATGCGTTTGCGTAATATTGATAGCCGTATATATGCTTAAGCGCGCGAAAAAGATGCGAGCACATCTTGAAAGAATGAAAAGTTTGGGGTGGGATAGGTAA
>CAZRHS010000060.1:0-8151 GCA_964600045.1 uncultured Clostridium sp. | reverse complement strand
CTCCGGTGTGGTATGGGGGTATTATAGCATAAAAAAGGCGGGGAGGTGTATTCGCGCTTTTATAAAGTAAATCTCTTCCAAAACCAAATCGGGACGGAGATTATCTCCGCCCCCTTGTTTCATATTTTCACGGTTTCCCGCAATTTCCTTAAATAGAAATCCTTTCCCCTCACACAAACAGCCCTCTCTTCTCCTCCCCAAGCTTTTCGACCTTGGCGATATAGGTGGAGATTTCCTTTGGGGCGGGCACGCGCTCAACGCGGCGGGCGGCATCGTAAACGCACTTGGTCATGGCGCCGGCGCCGTGGGACATAATGGCGGTTGTGTCCTCCATCATGTCTATGTTGTACACGCATTCGGTTTGGGGCTTGGCGTAGCCCACGTTTTCAAGATTGCCGCTCATGTATTTCTGGCGGTACATATAATACGGCCGCATGCCGAGCGTTTTGGCGGCCTCGCTTCCCATGCGAACCATCTCCTCAACCTCCTCCGCCGTGGGCATGGGGTATTTCTCCCCCTCCGTAACAAGGCGGCTTGAACGCTTTAGGGCAAGCGTATGCACGGTAAGGTTTTCGGGCGAAAGGGGAATAAGCGCGCTCAGCGTTTTTTCCATGTTTTCCGTGTGCTCCCCCGGAAGACCCGCTATCACGTCCATGTTTATGTTGTCAAATCCCATCTCCCGCGCCAAATTGAACGCGGCTATTATGTCCGCGCTCTTGTGGCTTCTGCCTATAAGCTCAAGTGTTGAGTCGTTCATGGTCTGCGGATTTATTGAAAGCCTTGTTACGCCGTGCTTTTTAAGCACCTCAAGTTTTTCCTTTGTAATTGTGTCCGGCCTGCCTGCCTCAACCGTGAATTCTCCCTTAAAGTCGCTGTACGCGTTAAGGGCAAAGGTAATAATGTCGTCAAGCTCCTCCGCCGTAAGCACGGTTGGCGTGCCGCCGCCTATGTACATGGCGCGTATGTGCCTGCCGGCTTCTTTTAATATGGCAGAGCCTATTGAAATATCCTTCTTCACGGCGTTTAGGTATGCCGCCATGTCGGTTTTCTTTGTGCGCACCTGGGAGGCGAAGCTGCAGTAAAGGCAGCGGGAGGCGCAGAACGGAATGCCAATGTATATATCGGCATCCTTTTCGGTTTGGCTTTCGAGTATAGGCCGCTGAACGGAGTTTATTTCTTTGGCTAAAGTAAGCTTTTCATCGCTTACGTCAAAATCCTCCTTCATCATCCTTATGGCCTCCGCCTCGCCGTGGCGGGTGTACAGCTCCCTTAAAAGGCGGGTTGGGCGAATGCCGGTTAATGATCCCCAGGGCGGCACAAATCCGTAAATCGCGCTCATTGCCCTGAACGCGGCTATTTTAACGGCCCTTTTCTCGCGCCGCTTTACTTCCAATATGTCAGAGTTTTCCGGTATCACCGCATCCCATGAGTAGGAGGCACTGCCGCGGTCAAGGTGAATATCGGCTGCGGCCCTTCTCTTTTCCCCGTCTGAATACAGGCAAACGGAAACGGCGGCGGATTCACTGTTTTCCGCCTCCGCTATTTCCTCCTTTATCGAAAAAAGCCGAAGCTCGTCGGCTATATCGGCTGTGTATTCGGGTTTGTTTGTGAATAAAGTTATCATGAAAGTCTCTCCCAGCGAAGCATAAAGGGATTGTGTTTGCGCTCAAAATCAAGCGTGGAGCCTTCCATGTGGCCGGGGTGAACCTCGTAGTTCCCGTCAAGCGTAAAAAGCTTTGTGCCAATGGAATTGAGTATTTCGTCCTGATCCCCGCCGGGGAAATCGCTGCGGCCTATGCTGCCGTGGAAAAGGCAATCTCCCGTGAAAACGGCCTTGCGCCCGCCGGACTCCACCGCGAACGATACGCTGCCCTTTGTGTGCCCCGGGGTATAAAGTACGTGAAAATCAAAGCCCGCCTCGTGGATTGTTTCACCGCCGCTCAACAAAACGTCCGCCTTGCACGGGGGAACGACAATGTGGCCGATGGAGCTTAAATTAACGCTTTCGTCCCTAAGGCCCGGCTCATCGATTTTATGCATATAAACCTTTGCGCCGTACTGCTTCTGCAAATCGGCAACGCTCAATATGTGGTCAAAGTGGCCGTGGGTAACAAGCACCGCCGTGGGCTTAAGCGAAAGGGAAGCGAGCTTTTTATTGACAAGTACCGTATCCGAAGGGTCTATAACAACGCATTCGCCCTCGCTTGCGCCGTATACAATATATGTATTAACGCCTATCGGCCCGGTTATAAGATAAGCTATTTCCATAATCAAAACGTCCTTTCGCTGTCCAGCAATATGGTAACGGGGCCGTCGTTCACAAGGCTAACCTTCATCTCCGCGCCGAAAATGCCCGTTTGAACATTCAGCTTCTCGCTCAGCCTTTCTATCGCCTTTTCATAAAGGGGAATGGCCTTTTCCGGCCTTGCCGCGTGGCTGAAGCTGGGGCGCTTGCCGTGGCGCGCGTCCCCATAAAGCGTAAACTGGCTTATAAGCAGTATCTCCCCGCCCACATCGAGTATTGAAAGGTTCATTTTGCCCTCCGCGTCCTCGAATATTCTAAGGCCCAGGAGCTTATCGCATATATAGTCAAGGTCCTTTTCGGTATCGTTTTCAAAAACTCCCAAAAGCACCATGAATCCCTTGCCTATCTGCCCGTTTACACGGCCCGATATTGTAACGCTTGCGTTGTCCACGCGCTGCACAACGGCTCTCATGCTTTATCCCCCGTTAAGTGTTTACTCTGTATACGTCGTTTACGGTTTTAATCTTGCGCATGCCCTTCATAATGCTGTCCAGCTGAGCGGCGCCCGATACATTAAACGTAAGCTGAACGGTTACAACGTCCTCCGTTGTTTTGGCGTTCATGGCCAGTATGCTTATATTCAGATTCATAAGCAGCTGGGATATTTCCATAAGAAGGCCCGGCCGCTCGCCCGCCATAATATGAATTGTAACGGGGTAGCTCGCCTTTTCCGTGCTTGCCCACTCAACGTCTATAAGCCGCTCCTTATCAAGCATAAGGTCGGTCATGTTCGGGCAATCCGCGCGGTGAATTGAAACGCCGCGGCCGCGGGTAATGTAGCCCACAATTTTGTCGCCCGGCAGGGGGCTGCAGCAATGGGCAAAGCGCACGGCCATGTTAGGCTCGCCCTTAACTATTATGCCGTGGTTCGCAACGGCGTTCTGTACGCGCTGCTCCTCCTTCTGCTCAAGCCTTGCGGCAAGCTGCGCCGCCTTTTCATCCTTGCGGTATTGCTCGATAAGCTTATGAAGAACCTGGCCGGTTGTAATGCCGCCGTAGCCTATGGCGGCGTATATGTCCTCTATGTCGCTCATGTTAAAGCGCTTAAGAAGGTCGTCAAAATAGCTTTTTTTCGTAAGCTCGCCAAGCTGCCTGCCCTGGCGCTTCGCGGCATCGGATAGCATTTCCTTGCCGCGAATTATGTTTTCCTCGCGGTTCGCCTTTTTGAACCACTGGCGAATTTTCGCCTTCGCCTGCTGGGTTTTTACTATTTTCAGCCAGTCTCGGCTGGGGGTGGCGTTGGGCGCGGTTACTATTTCGCAAACGTCGTTGTTTTTAAGCTTGTAATCAAGCCTTACTATGGCGCCATTAACCTTTGCGTGCTGGGCGTGGTTGCCAACGTTTGAATGTATGCGATAAGCAAAGTCCAGCGGGGTTGACCCTGTGACCAGGTCTATTATCTGCCCGCGCGGGGTAAGCACGTATACATAGTCGCTGAAAAAGTCCTTTCGGATGTTTTCAACAAATTCCTTTGTGGTGTCCGCGTAGTTTTCAAGCTCAAGCGCTTCTCTCAGCCACGCAAGCTTGCTGTCCAGATCGTCCTGATTGGCGCGCCCTTCCTTATACATCCAGTGCGCCGCTATGCCGTATTCGCTCGTGCGGTGCATTTCGTATGTTCTTATCTGCACCTCAAAGGGCATACCCGTATCTGAAAAAAGCGTTGTATGCAGCGAACGATACATGTTCGTTTTGGGCATTGCGATATAGTCCTTAAACCTGCCGGGCACGGGCTTCCAAATTGAATGGATTATGCCAAGCGCCGCGTAGCAATCGTTTATGGTATTGACTATAACGCGCACGGCTATAAGGTCGTATATCTCGGCAAGACTTCTGTTTTGCCTTAAGAATTTTTTATAAATGCTGTAAAGGTGCTTTGGCCTGCCGTTTACCTGCGCCTTTATGCCCGCCGCCTCAAGCTGCTGCTCAATTGTCTTTATGGCCTTTGTAAGGGTAAGCATGCGCTCGCGGCGCTGCGGCTCAATCTGCTTTTCAAGGGAGGCGTACTCCTCCGGCATAAGGTAGCGGAAGGCAAGGTCCTCCATTTCGCACTTTATCGCGCCCATGCCGAAGCGGCTCGCAAGGGGAGCATAAACGTCCAGCACCTCACGCGCCTTGCGCTGCTGCTTTTCGGGCTTGCAGTATTCAAGGGTGCGCATGTTGTGAAGCCTGTCGGTAAGCTTTATTATAACAACGCGCACGTCCTTCGCTATCGCAAGGAACATCTTCCTCAGGTTTTCCGCCTGCGCCTCTTCCTTGCTTATAATGTCGCTCTTGCCGGTTTTGGTAAGCTTTGTAACGCCGTCCACCATCTCGGCAATGTCCTGCCCGAATTCGCGGGAAATATCCTCAACCGTTATGTTCGCGCAGTCCTCCACAACGTCGTGCAGAAGGCCTGCTATAACGGTGTTCGCGTCCATGCCCATTTCAAAAAGCATTTTCGCAACCGCGAGCGGGTGGATTATATACGGTTCGCCGGACTCGCGCTTCTGCGGCGCGTGCGCCTTATAGGCAAAGTTCATCGCCTTTTTCAGCCGCGCCATGTCCGCTTCGCTGAACTTTTCAGCGCAGGCCTTTTCAAGCTCGTCCATCAGAATTTTTACTTCTTCGTTGTCTATAAGGTGATGCTCGGCCGCGTCAACCGTGCGGTCTATGCTTTCTATGTCCGTACCCTCGGCATGAATAGCATCGTTATTGTCTATCACCTGTTCGGCAGTTTTCATTTCCATTCCGGCAAACCTCCTTTCTTTTTAGTATGCGTCCTGGCTCAGTATACAATGCTGGCCTTTACGTCGTAGCCCTTAAGGGCCTCTATGCCGTTAAGCTCACTCCTAAGCTCTATGGCGAATCTTACGGCAACAACCTCGCCGCCCATCTGCTCAATAAGCTTTATGGCCGCAAGCGCCGTGCCGCCGGTCGCGAGAAGATCGTCCACAACGACAACCCTCTGCCCCTTCTTTATGGCATCCGTATGGATTTCAAGGGAGTCCGTGCCGTACTCAAGCTGGTATTCATAGCTTACGGTTTCGCAGGGAAGCTTGCCGGGCTTTCTTGCCGGCACAAAGCCCGCGCCGAGTGCGTAGGCAAGGGCGCTGCCCATTATAAAGCCGCGAGCCTCGGGCCCCACAACTATGTCCACATTCTTGTCCTTAAGGTCCTCAGCCATTTCCGCTATAAGCGTATGGAAGGCCTCCGGGTCCTTAAAAAGCGTTGTAACATCGCGGAAAAGTATTCCGGGTTTGGGAAAATCGGGTATTGTGCGAATGGTATCCTCAAGCTTCATGGTTTGCCTCCTTGTATAGTTGCAGGTACATATCGTTCATCTCCTCAAGGGAGTTAAGCGCAATAAACGTTTCGCTTTCCTCAAGCGACCTCTTTGGCGGGTTCTTTTCAAGCCTTATTCCGCCCGTGGCTTTTACGGCGAAGCCAAGCTCCAAAAACACGCTTGACGCGAGCGCGCACACGCACCCCGGCGCGCCGCTTGCAAGGCTCAACGCGTCCGCCATGGCGGGCAGGTTGTAATATCGCCCGGTTGTAAGCATAAGCGCCTTATAGAGCGGGGCAAAATCCTCCCGCCGCCTCGGCACGCCCTCAAAAACCTCATTAATCTCCGCCTTATCGGGCTTATTTAAGTATATCTCCGCCGCCGGGCAAAGCTTTTTAAGCTCATCTATAATGCCCACACTCGGCGCGGTATCCATAATCACTATGTTTTTGTAGCGGCTTATTTCAAGCTCCTCAATTACCGGCGCAAGAATTGCCGCGTTGTAGGCGCAAAGGCTCCTCGCGGGGCAAGTGAACTCAACATCCGCCCTGTTCCAAAGCCCCTCTTTTTTAAGCATGGTTAAAAGGCGTTTTGCGCCCTTAACCGTAAAGCACAGCGCAAGCGTGCCCATAGCGCTTTTTTGAATAAGCTCCCTTAGCTTTTCCTCCGCGTTTACGAAGCGAATTCCCTCGGGAACACGCGTACTATTATACAGGACATTTTTGCAGATTGCATCAACAAATTTGCCCTTTTGCCGCTCCGCCCACGCGTCCGTGTTCTCAGGCTCCGCCCCACGCATGCCCTTTATCACAAGCTGCAGATCCTCGCGCCCGTTAAAGCGGTTTATGCCGGGCAGGTATATCAAATCCACCCTGTCCGTTTTTATAATATCCTTAAAGTTCGCGCTCACGCTGAACCATACCGCGGGCAGGTACTGTTCGTTTTTCGTAACCGAGCAGCGTATGTATTTGCCGTCCGCGCCCATGCGCTCAATGTTTGCCAATCTAACCGAGCGGGAAAGCGCCACCGGCTGCGGATTGCCCGCGCCGAAGGGCTCAAGCATTTCAAGCTCCTCGGCAAAGCGCTTTGTAAGGCCGCCAAGCTCCGTTTCAAAATCGTATTGAACGGCGGGAATGAACATTTCCTCACTTTCGTTTTGCCAGAAGTATTCGTCCATCGCGTTCCACAGTTCGTTTACGCTTGCCTTATCCTTAAGCGTAAGCCCCGCGGCGTAAGCGTGCCCGCCGAAGCGGGAAAAGAACCGCTCGCAGCTTGAAAGGGCATTGTGTATATTAACCCCGCTTATGCTGCGGCAGGAGCCGGAAACCGTGTCATGCCCGCTTAAAAGCACCGTGGGTCTATAATACTTTTCGGCGATTCTTGCCGCCGCTATGCCAACAACGCCGCTGTTCCAGCTTTCATCGTGCAGCACAATGCAGCGCCTTTTCGTTAAATCCTCGTTTTTCAGCTTTTCGCAGGCGCTTTCGAGTATCGCGTCCTCCTCGCCCTTTCGCTTATAGTTAAGCTCCTCAAGCTTTGCCGCAATGTTCCTTGCCCTTTCGGGATCGGTTTCGCTTAAAAGTTCAACCGCGTCGTCCGCCTCTTCTATGCGGCTTGCGGCATTAAGCCTCGGCGCGATTCTGAAGCTGAAGCTGCCCGCGCTTATCTCGCCTGTTTTTGTTTTTGATGCCTCGCACAGCGCCTTTATGCCCTGCTGGCATTTGCCCTGCCTTACCGCCTTTACGGCAAGCGCCGCGAACACCCTGTTTTCCCCCGTAAGCGGCACAATGTCCGCAACCGTGGCTATGCCCGCAAGGGGTATATATTCAAGCGCCGCCTCGCGCCCGAGAAGTGCCTCCGCAACCTTTAGGGCAAGGCCCGCTCCGCATATATGGCGGTTTGGGTATTCATCGTCGTTATCCGCGAACACAAGCGCCTCGCACACGGGCAGCGTGTCCCCGGGAATATGGTGGTCGGTTACTATAACCTGCATGCCAAGCTCGTAGCAGCGCGCGATCTCCGCAGCCGATTTTATGCCGTTGTCCACGGTTATAATAAGGTTCGCGCCCATGTTGAAAAGCTGCTCCGCGCTTTTCATGGTCATGCCGTAGCCGTCCTCATGCCGGGAGGGAATCATATATTCAACCCTCGCCCCAAGCCGCTTTAAGCAGCTTAGCATAATGGACGTTGCGCAAACGCCGTCCGCGTCGTAATCGCCGAACACAACTATCTTTTCTTTAAGCGCGATCGCCTTTTTTATGCGCGCGCAGGCACGGTCCATATCCTTAAGAAGAAACGGGTTTTCCAGCGCCGCCGTGCTCGGGTTCAAAAACCTTGCCGCTTCCTCGCCGCTCTCTATGCCGCGGTCAAGCAGCAGCTGCGCCGTCCTCGCGCTGATGCCAAGCTCATCCGCCAGCTTCCTTATCTTTTCCCCGTCGTGCTTCCCCGCCTTGCAAACAAGCCTCAGCATCGCCGTTCCTCCTTTCTATAATATATTCAAAATAATCGGCCGCCCGGCCCGCAAAAGTCCATAACATATAAATTATATCATATATTGCCGCACTGATGTAGGGGGGTGGGGAAA
>CAZRHS010000059.1:3242-8313 GCA_964600045.1 uncultured Clostridium sp. | reverse complement strand
CCTGCGGAGGGAGGTGGCAAAATGACTTTAGTCATTTTGACGGAGGGAGTCCGGCAAGAGCCAAACTATCTATACCCATCTTTCATAAAGCGAATATCTGCAGAAGCTAAAAGACGGCAAGCAATTTCCCCCCAAAACCACCACAACCCCCGCGGTGCGGGGGTTGCTGCTGTATTGAGCATTATTAAGCGTTATTCAGGCCGAGCATATCGGCCTGGTGTTTTCTCCTTAACCGGCGTAGGGGAGAGAGGTGAAGCAACTGGTTTCGGACACGCCGTTTATGGTGTAGCCGGCGGTTTCGGAATCGTATACGGCGGTAAGCGTGCCCTCCTCACCCGCGCGGGTTACGAAGCGGCAGGTGTAGGTTATGCTGTCGGCGGTGTTTATTTCGGTAATGCCAATCTCGGTGCCGACGGGCAGGGCGGAATCCTCCTGCGTGCCGTCCATGCGCACGGGGAACTCGGCGGCGGTGGTCAGGGCGCTGTACTCCCAGCTGTCGTCGCTTGAAGCGTCAAACGCGGTGGTCCAAACGGTTTCGGGGTCCTTGGCAAAGCGGAAAGCATCCGCGGCCATCTTGTAGGTGGTGGCGGCGCCGTAGGAGCCGAGCACGTCAACCTTCTGCTCAACGGTGAGCGCGTTATCCTGAACAAGGGTTATAATGCCGTCAAAGCTGATGTCGGCTTCGGGTATCTCGGCCTCGTCGGTGGTTTCGGTAGTGGCTGTGGCTTCGGCGGTTTCTTCGGTCTCATCAACGATTTCGGGATCCGCGAACACAAGCGCGGTGCCGTCGTAGCGCACAACGTAGCTTATGCCGTAGTCGTTTTCAATTGTGCCGCTTATGAAAAGCTCGGTTTTGCCGCAGGCGTCAAAGTCGTAGGCGTAGGCCGCGGAAAGATTGTAAAAACCAAGCTTGGCGCTGTAATCCGTACCGTCGTCGGTTACGGTAAGCTGGCAATAGTTCGTGTAATCATCAACGGGCTCAATGTAAAGGTTAACGGTTTCGTCCGTGCCGTCGCCATCAAGATCGATTGTGCAGGTGGCGCTTTCGCTGAAGTCAACGGGCGCTACAACAACGGTTTCCTCAACCTGCTCCTGGGTGTCGGCGCTGTCGGAAATGGAAATCTCAACAAGCTTTGAGAATATCTGGGAAAGTATCTTGCCGTCAAGCTCGCCCTCGTGCCAGAGCGCGTAGTTAATATCGTTATAGGTCCACTCCACAACAATGCCCTTATCCTCGGCCGCGTAAACGGTGGCGTCTATTTCATCGCCGTTTCCCGCGTCTATGCTCATCTGATACTGGGCGTTAAGCTCGTAGTAGATGCCGGAAATGTCGTCCTGGGTGGCGCTGGCGCGGTAGACATAGTTATCGCTGCCGCAGGTGAATTCAACGCCCGCTATCTCGCCGCTTATGGTATAGTAGCTTATGTTTGTGGCGCCCTCGGGAGCGTCTATCTTCACGCCGAGCGCGCTGAACGCGTCCGCGGAATCAACGGTTACTATGGGGTTAGCGATGGTAGTGTCCGTAGAGTCGGTTGATTCGGTGCTGCTGTCCGAGCAGCCCGCAAATACGCCAAGGCCAAGCACAAGCGCGCACACGAGCGCTCCGGCCTTTTTAATAAATGAAATGTTCATAAAAATCCTTCCTTTCCTGCCGTCAATGCGGCCGGTTTTTTCCAATCTCCGCTATTATAACGCAACAGAAGCGGTTGCGGTTGCCCAAAATCGCAATTTATCGCATTTTTCATATTTTGTACATATTGCTGCCCGGTGACAGGCAAATTATGGATGGAAAATAAAACGATCTGTGGTATTATATAAAGGAATAGGTCTGTATATAAGGGAGGACTGCCCATGCGTAATTTTCACGACTGCCAGGCGAGAGAGGGCGCGGCAAGGCTGCTGACGCTTGCGGGGAAACTGGCCGTGCTTGGCGAAAAAACCGAGCCGAATCCCCTTTCTCTTCTTCGCGAGGAGGCCGTGTGTATTTTGGATGGGGATTGCATGGGCGCGTTCATGAAGCACGGGGAATTGACCCGCGCGCTTGCCGCCTCCCCCGCAAGGCGGGTTAGCGGCAGCATGTTCGCGGACTACCTTATTTACCTTGCCGTGGAAAGGGATCACAGCTTCGCGCTGAGCGCCGCGGGCGGAATGCTCGACGAGGCGGAGCTTATGCTTTTCCGCAGTGACCTTGCCGCCCTGGGTGAGCTTTCGCTTATCGAGGCGGGGGATTTGGCAAGAATGGCCGTTCAGCGCGGCAGGGAACTTTCCTCACGCGGGCGTTACGCCAGGGATGAAATATCCGTTATGAGCACGGCGGCTTGGGGCGGAAAAGACCCGAAAACCGTGCAGCGCAGGGAAAGCCCCTTACCCGGAGACGCTATGGCTCCCCTTCAGCCGCCTGCGGAGGGCGATTGGCCGGACTGGAATTACGGTGAAAAGGGCCTTCGCGGTGAATACGCCGCGGACGAGGTGCTTGAGGAAATATACATATCCCTTACGGAAAGCGAAAACTGGAAGAGCGTGGCGCAGGATTTGTTCAATCTTTTCGCCTCCTCCGGCACGGGCGTGCTGCTTAAAACAAGGCTTCTTGACGTGAAGGCGAATGAAGGCGGGGTATATCTTGCCCCGGCGGCGCAGGGAGAATGCGCGGTTCAGCTTAGCTTTCAGGAAAGGGCGAAGCAGGCGCTGAGCGACAGCGTAATTTCCTTCATGCGCGGCTCAAAGCCGGAATGCGTGCTTTTATTCGGGCCGGAGGCTATGGGCAAGGCAACGCTTGCCAAGGCCATGGCGGATGAGTTTCCGGAGCTTAGGCTTGTTACGGCGCACCCCATGAGCGCCAATGAGGCGGAGGAGCTTTTTGCCCTTCTTGCCGCACAGCCGCTTAGATTTATGCTTCTTATGGAAAATGCGGACAGTTATTCCCCCGCGTGGAGGCCGCTGCTTAATGCCTGCACGGGCTCAGGCGTGCCGAAAAACGTGCTTTGCGTGGCAACAAGCGGCAGCGCCGCGGGCTTTGCCGGGTTCCCCATAAGAATAGAGCTTGGCGAAATTGATCTTGACGCGTTCGCCAAGGCCGCGGAGGAGCTTGCCGCGGCAAGAGCACCGTATATAGAAACGGACAGCGCGTGGATTCGCAACGCCGCCGTGGATTACAGGCTTGATCCGCACGACGAGTTTAACGCCGCGTCGGCCTCGCTTATAGCATCCCGCTTCGTAGCGGAGCGCGAATAAGCGTTAACAATTTTTGAACAATGGCGGAATCGTATTTATTTACGCCGCTTGAGTTGGTATTATATTCATTAAGTAAGACTGGAGAACAACGCATGAACCTTTTAAGCTACGCGATACTCGCCTTTGACACGGCAACAACCACCGCGACAACCACCGCAGCTTCGGACGAAATGACATTCGGCCCGCTTTTCAAGCTTGTAATAGGGCTTTATCTTCTGTATGTGGGGCTTCTGGGCAAGGGCAAAATTCTTGAGAACAAGCACCTTAAAATGGACGAGAAGAAATTCCGCCTGTATATGCGCTTAATCGCAGGCGCGGGCGCGGTATTCACGCTTGCCGACGGCGCGCTTGAATATTTTTATCCCGATACTGCAACCTTGACCGTAGCCAAAACCGTTTTATGGGCGTTGGGACTTGCGGCGCTTGTGGGCATGCTGGTGCTGAGCATCGCAATGACGGACCGTAAGGCCGTTGCCGAGGAGCAGAAAAAGGCTGACGAGGAAATGATGCGCAAGCAGCGCGAAAAGATGCGCGCCGCGTTCGAGTTTGACGACGAGCCCGAGGAAGACGCCGAGGAGGCCGAGGTTGTTGAAAAGGAATGGGAAGGCGAAAAGGCTGAGGAGGCCGAGCAGACCGAGCGCGAGGAAGAAATAAAGGAAGCCGTTGAGGAGGCCAAGGAAGAGGCCGCCGAAGAAGAAAAGGAAGAAAAGGCCGAGGAAGACAAAAAGGCCGACGGCGAATAATTATTGATGACATGCGCGAAAGCGTATTGGCATAGGGGAAACATTAAAAACGTAAATCAAAGGAAAGGATTAAATAAGATGAAGAAGAGTATTCGTGTACTGGCGCTTATAATGGCGCTGATTACCGCTCTTGCCACGGCGTCCTTCGCGATGGCGGATACGGTAACCAACTATGTAGGCACCACCACAATGGCCAAGAGTGACTTTTTCTATCAGGGCCCCGGCACCAGCTATTCCTACGTGCAGGGCAAGAGGTATGTTGAAGCAGGCACCAGCGTTATAGTTTTCGGTATAACCGATACCGGCGATTGGAGCTACATAGGCTTCGGCGTTTACAAGGGATATGTTAAGACCTCCAGCCTTACGGACACCATAACCCTTAAGAACGGCGACACCGCTTCCATTAAGAAGCTTCTTGCCAACGCGGGCGTAACCGGCAACACCACTTCCGGCACTACCACCACTACCACTACTACCACTACCAACAGCACCGGCGTTATATACAACTGCACCAGCTGGGTAAGCCTTCGTGCCGATGCCAGCTCCTCCGCCAGCCGCGTAGCCAAGCTTGCTCTTAACACCTCCGTTACCGTAACCGGCGAAAAGAACGGCTACTATAAGGTAACCGCGGGCAATTACAACGGCTATGTTCTTAAGAACTATGTCCGCCTGACCACCACCTCCGGCAGCACCTCTACCGGCACCGTTATAACCGGCAATAACACCACCGGCGGCACCAGCTCCTCCACAAGCAGCGGCTGGACCAGCACCTTCGGTCAGGGCATAGTCAACCCCTTTAAGCCCAATACCAATACCAACACCAACACCAATACCAATACCAATACCAGCGGCAGCGTAATCGTTTCCGGCAACACTACCACTACCAAAACCAGCACCGGCACCATATACAACTGCACCAGCTGGGTAAGCCTTCGTGCCCAGGCGAGCAGCTCCTCTACCCGCCTTGCAAAGCTTAACCTGAACACCACCGTGAGCGTACTCGGTGAGCAGGGCAGCTACTATAAGGTTTCTTACAGCGGAAAGACCGGCTACGTGCTTAAGACTTACGTTAAGCTGACCACGACCAACACTAACAC
>CAZRHS010000059.1:0-3142 GCA_964600045.1 uncultured Clostridium sp. | reverse complement strand
ACTAACACCAATACTTCCGGCACCAACTGGTCCAGCACCTGGCAGGGCGGTTGGGGAAGCAAAACCAACACCAACACCAACACCAACACCGCGACCGCTACCACTACCGGCACCACCACCGGCAACGTGAACTTCCGCCAGGGCCCGGATACCAAGTACAGCACCGTTTCCGGCTGCACCAAGGTCCCCAAGGGTTCAACCGTTACCATTCTGGGCGAGACCGACGGCTGGTATAAGGTAACCTACGGCAGCTACACCGGCTACCTCAGCGCCAAGTATGTTAAGGTAGCGAGCGCCTCCGGCAGCAGCTCTTCCACCCCCGCCTCCACCGGCAATACCGTAAGCGGCGTTTCCGCGGGCGGCACCCAGTACGCCAGCTACACCGGATCTTCTTCCGATATCTGGGGCAGCATAAGCGTTTCCGGCACCAATATAAACAACAGCATCTACTGCAACGCCATCAACAGCAAGGGCGAATTCATCTATAACGCATACAGTTCTTCCAAGAACTATATCTACGCCCTCAGTTATCTTTCCGATAAGATATCCGTTATATACGGCCACAACATGAGGAAGGTTGCCAAGAAGCAGACCACCAACCTGGGCCTGCATGAGCTGCACCACGTGCAGAACGCATGGCTTGGTGTATCCACGTGCGAATACTGCGGCCGCTCCTGCTCCGGCGCAAAGACCTCCACGTTCAACATAAATTACAACGGTTCCAGCAGCTACACTCTCGTAGGCTTCTTCGAGCTTTCCGATGCCACCATGAGCAGCTCCTCCAGCCGCAAGAACGTGCAGACCTACGCGTCCTTCCAGTCCAGACTGTCCGGCAGCGCCCTGCAGACCTGGATCAACAACATGATGAGCTACTGCAACAGCAAGTATAAGGGAATGACCCTCGGCTCTCTCTCCACCAACGACAAGATAATGGTCATCATCACCTGCGCCGACAAGTCCGGCAACAACAACCAGAGCCTTTACATGATTCTGAAGGGCAACTGATAACATCACCAACCTAAAGGGTTAATTAAAAGAGCGTCCCATCCGGGGCGCTCTTTTTGTGCGGTGCGTATAGCTTTGCCGTCTTTTCAGATGTTAATACTCATTCCAAAACACAATTTCCTTTTCGTCCTTAAACTCGCTGTGCATGGGGGAGGGCTCGGCGTCCGGGGCGGGGTAGCCCATTATAAGCAGGGCGGTGGGTTCATAGTTTTCGGGCAGGGCGAACTCCTCGCGCACCACCTGCGGGCGGAAGTGCATAACCCAGGTTGTGCCAACGCCTATGTTTTCGGCCTCAAGCATCATGTGCGTTGTTACTATGGCGGCGTCTATGTCGTAGCTCTGCTTGCCGTCGTATTTTCTGGTCCAGCAGGCGGACTTGTCGGAGCAAATCAAAAGCGCCGTGCGGGAATTGAAATGGCAGGAGGTGCACTTTTTCAGCTTTTCAAGCGCCTCGTCGCTGTTTATAACCAAAATGCGCTGCGGCTGCTCGTTGTGCGCCGTGGGCGCGAGCAGGCCGGCCTTCAGTATTTTTGTCAGATCCTCTTCCTTAACCTTTTCGTCCGTAAACTTTCTTACGGAATATCTTTTTGCCGCAAGCTCAAGAAAATCCATGTTTTCGTGTTCCTTTCTGTTTCATTTGGGTTTATATTACCATACACTTCGCCAAAAAGAAACACGCTGACGGCGCGTATTCACGTCCCTCCGCTTGCGTTATGGGGGGTAAAAGAGTATTATATGAAGGTGCGAAAATTAGCTTTACACATGGAGGGTATATGGAAAAAAGCAAAGGAACGCTTATATTCAGAATAGTTGTTTTGGTGCTGCTGGCGGCAATTCTGGCCGTGAACACCGTAACAAATGTGAAAGTATGCAAGCTTATTGAAGAAACCGAAGCAGCGGAGGATGAGGCTGCTTCCGCTAAACCGGCCGAGCCCGCGGCAACGCAGGAGCCCGCCGCAACGCAGGAGCCCGAACAGGCGGAGCAAACATCGGCGCAGGAGGGCGATTTCCTTTACAGCTACGACTGGGCATTTAACTCCTTTAACTATGTTGAGGTAAAAAAGCTTGGCCTTACGGACGGCGACTGGCGTTTCGGAATTTCGATTCAGGGAACCGGCACAGACCTTGTTTTGGAAGAAATATATATTAACGACCTGGTCGGCGGAAACATTACGGAGGAATATACAAACCCCGACTGGCTTAATCACATGAGAGAGGTGAACGGAATCGCCGACGGAGAGGACATAGTTTTGCCCGCTTCCGGCAGCCTTTATTGGTCCGATGGCCACCCTTATACGGATTCCTTTGACGGGCGCGAATACAGGTTTGTGTTCTCGGGTCCGGACGGCGGCGCGACATTTTCATTTATATATGAGCTGAACGGCGAGGAAACCTCGGCCCTTAATCAGGTTGATTACAGCACCGACCATACCAAGAATCTTGCCAAGGTTCGCGACGGCGCGCAGTATGAAATAGAGGTTTTTGAGGGCGTATATTGGGTTCCGGCGTACACACTCGGCGCGAGCAGATACGAAAACGCGGAGATTTACGCCATGCTTGGCGATACTCCCGAGCAGAAGCAGCAGAAAATAAGCACTCTTTATGAGGCGCTTCAGCTTTATCAGATCGGCAACTTTACCGCCGCGGACGACAACATACGCGTAAACGAAAACGGCATAAACTGGGAATATCACACTCCCGGCAGGCAGGCTGTTGAGAACAACTGCGGCTGCTGCGCCACCAGCTCCGCCTGGCTTCGCTATATACTCGATGGCGACTACGATGAGCTTGGCTACATATCCACATCCCAGCTTGCCGGCGACGGTCATGTTTATAACTATATCCGCCAGGGCGAGTGGTACTATATAATCGATATGACCAAATACAGAAACGATGCCCGTGCGACCATTGTTGAGAACGGGGACATGAACGCCTATATGCAGAGCGACCGCGTGCTTGGCAATATCCACCGCACGAAGGATCTGAGCCTGTTCGTGAACTATGTGCAGGATGCGTTCAGCGATCCCCCGGCGCTTATGTTCCGCCTCACCTGCGAGGATGTGCCGCCCATTGACATCATCACCGTGCCGGAGGGCCTTGCTGTCGTGCATCCCGAAAGCTACGAAAAGTACATCAC
>CAZRHS010000058.1:0-8561 GCA_964600045.1 uncultured Clostridium sp. | reverse complement strand
GGGGGCCTAGGGGAAGAAATCGAAATCTTCCCCGGCCCCTTGGCATAAAAAAGGCGGATTGAAGTAAAGTGTGGTTTTATAATCTCAAAGTTAGCTTATCGCCTGACGGACTTTATGAAAGTAGGACTTTCTTTACCTCGACAACCCTCTTGCCGTGACGGCGAGGCGATTGACCACCTTATCGCCGCGGAAAAGATAGATATTGTCGTAAAGATTCACGGTGGAGCAGCAGTGGCCGGGGATAATAAGCAGCCTGTCGCCTATGCTCAGGTCTATGGACGGGTCGCGCAGCATCATGTGCTCCTCGTGCACGTCTATGCGGCAGTTTACGGGGGTGCCGTCCGCGCGGAAAACCGCGGGTTCTGCCTGATCCGTGCCGAGTCCTTTTACGCCCACATCCGCAATGGCAACGCCGGGCCTTTTGTGAATAACGGTCGCAAGCACGAAAAGCGCGTTTTTGTAGGGCAGATCAAGCTCGCGGTAGGTATTGTCCATCATAAAATAGCTGCCCGCCTGAAGCTCCGTGTAAAGCCCTTCATCGGCCTTTATGTCTATCGTGCCGGTGCTGCCGCCGGACACATCGCGCACCTCTATGCCGCTTTCATTAAGCAATTTAATGAGCTCCCTGAGCTTTGCCGTGTTCGCGGCGACCTTGGTTTTGCGCTCCTCTTTTGTGAGCATATGTGAAATATGGCCGGCGTAGGCCTGGATGCCGTCGTATTCAAGGTTGGGCAGGGCGACAACCGCCTTGGCCGTTTCAATATATTCCCGCATGTCAAAAACGCCGCAGCGGCTCATGCCTATATCAAATTCAACGTAGCAATGCAGCGTGCTGCCCGCCTTAACCGCCGCGTCCGAGAGCGCCCGCGCGTTTTCAATATTGTCAACGCAAACCGTAAGGCGGCAGAGCTTGGCAAGCTGAGCCACGCGCGCGATTTTAATCGGGTCGACTATTTCGTTTGCGATAAGCACATTTTCTATTCCGCTGAAAATAAGGTCCTCGGCCTCGCCAAGCTTGGCGCAGGTCATGCCCACAGCGCCTCTTTCAACCTGCAGATGCGCTATTGCGGCGCACTTATGGGACTTGTAATGCGGGCGCAGGCGCGCCTTTTTCCCCTTAAGAATTTCATCAACCTTGTCCATGTTCTCAAGCATGGTCGTTTCGTTCAGAACCAAAGAAGGCGTTGGCAGATCAACAAGCTTCATTTTTATTTACTCCTTTTCAGCCGCGTATTCGTTCACCCCAAATTATACCAAACATAGCATACCATCGCACGGAAAATTTGCGGCTGATTTCCGTCCGCAGGAATTGACCCAAGGCGTTTTTTAGGTTAAAATGAAGTCGACTTCATTTTGAACTAACTTTTAAGGGAGGAGACATACCGTGGAATACATAGAAAGAGCGTTGGAGCGGAAATTTCTGCACATGAGCCAAGCGTTTAAGGCCGTTATGATAGTCGGCGCAAGGCAGGTTGGAAAATCTACCATGCTGAGGCATTATGCCGAAAAGGAAAACAGGACTATTGTATCCATGGATGATTCCCGCTTAAGGGAGCTTGCGCGGACGGATCCCATGCTGTTTTTCCAAACGTATCAGCCGCCCATAATGATTGACGAGGTGCAAAAGGCGCCGGAACTGTTTGAGCAGATAAAGATTATATGCGACGGCACTAACGAAAAGGGCCTTTTCTGGCTGACGGGCTCGCAAAGCAAAAAGCTGATGAAGCAGGCGGGGGATTCCCTTGCCGGGCGCGTTTGCATACTGAAAATGTATTCCCTTTCGCAAAAGGAAATAGCGGCGGTAAACGCAGCAGACCCCATGGAATTCTCATTCGCGGGCATACGGGAGCGCGCCAAAGCGTTTCCCAAGAACAATATTCATTCCGTGTTTGGCCATATATGGCGCGGCGGCATGCCGGAGCTTATGCGGCTGGACGCGGAGCAAACGCACGAATACTGGAATTCGTATATAGACACATATCTTCTGCGCGATGCCGTGGACGACAACGGCATTACGGATACCGAGGGCTTCAGGAAATTTCTTAGGGCATGCGCCGCGTTCAACGGTCAGCTTATAAACTATAACGACCTTGCGCAAACCTCCGGCATAAGCGGCGCCACGGCGAAGGAATGGATAAAAATACTGCAGTCCATGGGCATTATTTATCTGCTGGAGCCGTTCTACGCAAACGAGCTTAAACGGCTTATCAAAACGCCGAAGCTGTATTTTTGCGATACGGGGCTTTGCGCCTGGCTTTCCTCCTGGACAAGCAGGGATACGCTTATGAACGGAGCCGCCGCGGGGCATTATTTTGAAAACTACGTTATAGGTGAATTCATAAGGGAATACGCTTACGGCTCCGAGCCCGCCAATCTGAACTTTTACAGGGATACAAATCAAAAGGAAATTGACCTTGTGATTGAGCAAAACGGCATTCTGCACCCCATTGAGATAAAGCTGAGCGCCAATCCCGATAAGCGATTTATAAACGCCTTTTCCGTTCTTGAAAAGTCCGGCAAGCAAACGGGTTACGGCGGAATAGTATGCATGAGCGATGATGTGTTTCCCATTAACGCCGAAAGCTGCTGCATACCCGCAAATATTATATAAACAACGCCTTTATTCCCCGGGAAATAGGGGTGAAAACGGGTTTTGCCGTGGAAACCGGCGGCAATATATGCTATTATGAGGTTACTACATAGAATCAAAAGGTGCACATCATGCTAATCAACCGCCTGCGAGTAAACCATATTGAGAACCCGGTTGGGTTTTTGCTGAACGAAATAAGCTTTTCATGGATAGTTGAATCCGCCGCGGGAACGCGCACGGCCGCGGCAGAGGTAAGCATTGCCCTGGATGAGGCGATGCGGCAAACCGTGTTCACAAGCGGCAGGCGCGGCGATATATGCGGCGCGGACTACTCGCCCGATTTTTCCCCGCAGCCCGGCACGCGCTACTATTGGCGGGTGCGTATTTGGGACGATGCCGGCGATTACGGCGAAAGCGAAACGGCCTTCTTTGAAGCGGCGGCTGAAATGAAAAAGGCAAGCTGGATACAATCGCCGTTTTCGGCCGACATACAGCCTCTCTTCCGCCGCGAAGTAACAATCGCAAAAAAGGTTGCCTCGGCAAGGCTGTATATATGCGGCCTCGGGCTGTATGAAGCGTACCTGAACGGCGAAAAGATAGGCGACGAATATTTAACCCCTTATTACAACGATTATAATCTTTGGCTGCAATATCAAACATACGACATAACCGCCTTCCTGCGCCCGGGCGCAAACTGCCTTGGCGTTATGCTGGGAAACGGCTGGTATAAGGGCCGCTTCGGCTTTGTTGACAAAATGGACTGCCTTTACGGCAACACCTGCCGCCTTATAGCGGAGCTTCATATTCGCTATGCCGACGGCACCGCGGACATAATCCCAACCGACACAGAATGGCTCTCCGCGCCGTCCCCGGTTATTGAAAGCAGCATTTACGACGGCGAGGTTTGGGACAGCCGAAAGGAAATTCCGCATTGGGCGGAAAGCGGATGCGGCACAGCTGAATTTGAGCGCGCCGTTATAAGCTCTGCCCCCACGGCCCCGCTTACGGCGCGGCTGAGCCTGCCCGTATGCATACAGGAAAGGATAAAGCCCGCGCGGCTTATACGCACAGGCGCAGGCGAATGCGTGCTTGACTTTGCTCAGGAGGTTACGGGCTGGGTTGAGTTCACCTGCTCTGAACCTAAAGGAACAGAGATTCTCCTTCAATACGGCGAAATTCTTCAAAACGGCAATTTTTATAATGAAAACCTGCGCACGGCAAAGGCCGAATACAGGTTTATATCGGCCGGAAAGCCGGCATACGTGCGGCCGCATTTCACGTTTTACGGCTTCAGATACGTTAAGGTGCAGGGCATATCGAATATTGACCCCGATGATTTTACGGCCTGCGTGCTTTATTCAAAAATGGATAAAACGGGCACGATAGAAACATCCAACCCCAAGGTGAACCGGCTTATACTTAACGCGCTTTGGGGGCAGAAGGGCAACTTTTTGGATACCCCCACGGACTGCCCGCAGAGGGACGAGCGCATGGGCTGGACCGGGGACGCGCAGGTGTTTTCCGCCACGGCCTGCTTTAATATGTACGCTCCCGCGTTTTACAAAAAGTTCCTTTACGATATGAAGCTTGAGCAGAACACGCTCGGCGGCTCCGTGCCGCATACCGTGCCGGACGTGCTTGGGCAGATAGACAGAATACTGCACAAAAACGACAAGCCGTCCGAAAACATAGCCGTAAGCACAAACCACGGCTCCTGCGCCTGGGCCGACGCGGCAACGGTAATCCCCTGGAACGTGTATATGGCATACGGCGACAGGACAATGCTCCGCTCTCAATACGAAAACATGAAAAGCTGGGTGGACTACGTGCGCCGGGTGGACAAGACCCGCTGCGGCGGAAAATACCTTTGGACGGACGGATTCCACTTCGCGGACTGGCTGGCGCTTGATAATTTTCATAAGGACAGCTGCTTTGGCGCGACCGATCCCTATTTTGTGGCAAGCGCGTATTACTATTATTCCGCCTCGCTTACGGCCAAGGCGGCCGAGGCATTGGGCAAAAATGAGGACGCCGCTTATTATTCCGGCCTTGCGGGGCGCATAAAGGAAGCGTTTATTGACGAATTCTATACCCGCACGGGCAGGCTCGCGCAGCAGACGCAAACGGCGCTCGCGCTTGTGCTTTGGCTTGACCTTATACCCGCCGGCGCGCGGCAAAGGCAGATTGACGCGCTTATAAAAAATCTTGATGAGGAAAACACTCACCTTACAACGGGCTTTGTGGGCACGCCGCTTTTGTGCCCCGCGCTTTGCGCTTCCGGCCACGCGGACAGGGCATACACCCTGCTGCTTAACGAGGATTACCCCGGCTGGCTTTACGAGGTGAACATGGGCGCGACAACCGTATGGGAGCGGTGGAATTCCGTGCTGAGCGACGGCCGCGTGAGCGACACGGGCATGAACAGCCTGAACCACTATGCCTACGGATCAATAGTTGAATGGATGGTAAAATATATGTGCGGCCTCAACGCGGCGGAGCCGGGCTATAAGCGGTTCAGGGTTAGGCCGTATACGGATGGGCGGCTTGATTTTGCTCATCTCAGCTACGCTTCAGCCTATGGCACAATACGCGCCGGCTGGGAAAGGCGAAACGAGAGCATTGTTTACACTCTGCGCGTTCCCTTTGATACGGTGGCGGAGTTTATACCGCCCGAGGGCACAAAGGATTTGATTATAAACGGCAAGCCCCGCGCAGGCTCCGAACCCGCCATCCTTACGCCGGGCGAATACGAAATAAGCATAAATCAATAAGGAGCGCACCATGCGGCACTTTGTTTTGCGAATTAAGGAACTGTATCCCTGCCTTGGGAGCGACAGCGCGAACCCCACGCTTACGGCGTATTTGCCGGACAATTTAAGCGAAATGGGTTGGCAGGAGAGGAAACGCCCGTGCCTTATTATTTGCCCCGGCGGGGCGTACGCCATGTGCAGCCAAAGGGAGGCGGAGCCTGTTGCGCTTAACTTTCTTTCCTGCGGATACAATGTTTTTATACTCAATTATTCCGTTGCCCCGTGCCGCTTCCCCGCGCAGCTCAGGGAGGTTGCCGCGGCGCTTGAATGCGTTTATAAAAACGCGGACGAGTGGCATTGCGATTTAAGCAAGGTGGCAATTATGGGCTTTTCCGCGGGCGGGCACCTTGCGGCGCAGTATATAAACGCGTTTGACTGCCCCGAGATAAGGGACTTGTTCCCGCAGAGCAGGCCCGTTAACGCGGCGGTTTTGTGCTACCCCGTAATTACGGCGGACGAGCGATATTCCCACAAGGGGAGCTTTGAAAACCTTTTGGGGCACGGAATCGAAAGCGATGAAGAGAGGGAGCGTTTTTCGTGCGAAAGGCTTGTTTCGCCCCGCACGCCGAGCGCGTTTATATGGCATACCGCTGAGGATACCTCAGTTCCCCCGATGAACAGTTTGCTTTACGCGGAGGCTTTGGCAAAAAACGGCGTACCCTTCTCGCTTCATATATACCCCGCGGGCAGGCACGGCCTTGCAACGTGCGACAATCAAACGAACGAACCGCTAAGCGGCGCGGCAAATATGGCCCATGAATGGATAAATGAAGCGCGGGAGTGGCTTAAGCTTGCGCTTGGGCTTTGAAAAACCGAAGGAGAATGAAAAAATGAGCAAATGGCAAAGATATAAATACCTGCCCGTACTGCCCCTGGGCGAGGGCGGCAGGATTGTTACCGGGAGCGATGAGCATATTCGCCTTTCGCGGCAGGCGGCGGCGGAGGGCATGGTTCTTTTGAAAAACGAGGGGAACATACTTCCGCTGAAAAAGGGCAGCCGGGTGGCGCTTCTTGGCAAGGCGAGCGCGGACTACGTTAAGGGCGGCGGCGGCAGCGGGGACGTAACAACCGCATACGTGCGCAATCTTTGCGACGGCATGGAGGAAAAGGCCAACGAGGGCAAAATAGAAATTTTCCCCGCGCTGCACGAGTTTTACAGGAACAATGTATCAAACCAGCGCGCCTCGGGCCGCATGCCGGGATATACCGCGGAGCCGGAGCTGCCGCGCGAGCTTTTTGAGCAGGCGAAGGAATTTTGCGACACGGCCGTAATAAGCATCTGCCGCTTTTCAATAGAAAACGCGGACAGGAAGGGCGAAAAAGACGACGGCGACTTTTATCTTTCCCCCGGCGAAAAGAAGCTTATTGACGAGGCTTCGGAAGCTTTTTCAAAAATTGTGCTTGTGCTGAACGTGGGCGGTGTTGTGGACAGCTCTTATTTTGCGAACAATCCCAAAATAGGCGCGGTGCTTCTCGCCTGGCAGGGCGGCATGGAGGGCGCGATGGCGATTGCGGACATACTTACGGGCGACGTAAACCCCTCAGGCAAGCTTACGGACACGTTTGCCGCCTCATTTGACGACTATCCTTCCTCCGCGGGATTCAATGAATCCGACGACTACGTTTGCTACACGGACGATATATTCGTGGGCTACCGATATTTTGAAACCGTGCCCGGCGCGGCGCAAAGGGTGAATTACCCGTTCGGCTTCGGCCTTTCGTATACGGACTTTTCTTTTGAAAATATAAAATGCGATATAGGCGAAAAAACCGTCTCCGTAAGGCTTTGTGTTAAAAACACAGGCGCCGTGGCGGGAAAGGAAACGGTGCAGCTTTATGTTTCATCACCGACTTGCCGGCTTGAGATGCCTAAAATCGAGCTTAGGGCATTCAAAAAAACCGGCCTTATTGAGCCGGGTCAGGCGGAGGCTGTTGAGCTTTCATTTGCGATAAGCGACCTTGCCGCATACGATGAGGCGATGGCAAGCTATGTGCTTTTTGGCGGAGCTTACGGCATTTATATAGGAAACAGCGTAAGAAACCTGACAAAGGCGGGCGAATTTATAAACGAAGCGGAGCGCGTGACGGAGCGGCTTCAGAACAGATGCGTTCCCAAAAAGCTTCCCAAACGCATGAAGGCGGACGGCAGCTTTGAGCCTTTGCCCATGGGCGAATACGCCGCCCGGTACAGCACGGCAAACTGGCCGCGCAAGGCCGAAAGGGAGGCGGAGCATATCCTTCAGGACATGACAGGGCTTGAAAAAACGCCCGAGGGCAGGCTGAATTTTGAGGATGTGGCCGAGGGGAAGATAACGCTTGACGAATTTATGGAAGGCCTTACGGACGACGAGCTTATTACGCTCACCGGCGGAACGCCAAGCCGCGGCATAACGGACACCAAGGGCATAGGCGGCCTTGATTACATAGGCATCCCCGCCGTTATGACGGCGGACGGTCCCGCGGGGCTTAGAGTTGTGCCGAACAGGGGCGTAAACACAACCGCATGGCCCGTAGCCACGCTCCTTGCCTGCACATGGGACGAGGAGCTTATATACCGCGTGGGTGAGGCCGCGGCGAGCGAGGTTAAGGAAAACAACATAGGCATGTGGCTTACCCCCGCCATAAACATACACCGTTCTCCCCTCTGCGGGCGCAATTTTGAATATTATTCGGAGGATCCGCTTGTTGCCGGAAAGCTTGCCGCCGCCATGACGCGGGGCATACAGTCGCTTGGCGTATCCGCCTGCGTAAAGCATTTTTGCTGCAACAACAAGGAAACGAACCGCTACGGCAGCGATTCCCGCGTGTCCGAGCGGGCGCTTCGCGAAATTTACCTTAAAGCGTTCCGCATAGTGGTGGAAGAAGGCAAAGTTTGGGCCGTAATGACCTCCTACAACTACCTGAACGGCACCTTCACATCCGAAAACAGCGACCTTATTACGGGCATACTCCGCGGCGAGTGGCATTTTTCCGGCCTTGTGCTTACGGACTGGATAAATCAGGCCGAGCATTACCGCGAGATACTCGCCGGCAACAACCTGCGCATGCCCTACGGCACCCCGATGCGCCTGAAAAAGGCCCGGTCCCTGGGCCTTATCACCCGCGCCGACCTTGAATCAAGCGCCCGCCGCGTGCTTGAGTTTTTGCTGAGGGTGGAGTAA
>CAZRHS010000057.1:0-8705 GCA_964600045.1 uncultured Clostridium sp. | reverse complement strand
AATTCCCCGGGCGTTTTTCATATAATCATATCAATCGAATATTCCCTTTACTGCGGCGAACGCGTTTTCAAACCACTCGCCTATCGTTTCAAAGAAGGATTTGCTTTCGGCCGTGTCATCATTGTCCGTGCCGCCGTCGGTCGTTTCTGTTTCATCGGTGCTCTCGGTGTCTATTTCTATTGGCAGGGGCTCAACGATTGCCTCGGTTGTTATAAGGAACTGAACCGACCCATTTACATTCTCTGCCGCGCTTGAAAACGCGGTGTAGCTTTCGGAAAGCTCAATCAGGGCATCCTTTTTTGAAAGTGAAACCTTTATGCCGTCCGTTTCCTCAACTATTTTTGAAAGGCCCTCGGTGCTTACGGTTTTAAGCCCGTCCGTCAAGGTATCAAGGCCCTTATAGAGCTGCTTTGTGCCGTCGGCAAGCTGGGTGCCGTTATCGCCCAAAAGTGTCAAGCCCTCGTCAAGCTCCTTCAGCGCTTCATAAAGTTTGTATGTGCCTGACGAAACCTCGCTCGCGCCGTCGGCAAGCTGATTTGCGCCATCGGCAAGCTCATCAGCGGCGGATATAAGCTCCTCAAGCTTTGCTATCGCCTTTTTAACGGAATCAAGCTCGAGTATGGCCATGCGAATTTCGTTGGCCACATTCTGGTCTATATTCAGGCTTATGTCGCTTAAGTTTACAGCGTCCGCGGCCTGATCGGCTATGGCGTTCTTTTCGTCCTCGCTAAGATCCGTGCCGGAGAGGGAATCGTATACGGTCTTTCGTACTTCTTCCTTTACCTCCTCTTCCTTACCCTCAAGCGCTTTGTTTATTTCATCCTCAATCATTGCCAATATGCGCGCGTCAACGTCGCTTGACGGGTCCTGAAGCTCCTCAAGCTTTGCCTTTGCCTCGTCCACCTTTTCAACTATTTTGTCTATTGATTCGGCAAATGTGTTCATGCCGCTTGAAAGCTGGCCCGTGCCCTCGTCAAGCTGAGCGGCGCCCGAGACAATTTGGCTCATGCCGTCCGATGCCGTGGTTACTCCGCTTATGTATTCGTTTATGCCGTCATTAAGCGTGCTTGCGCCGTTGCGCAGTCTTTTCGCGCCCTTATAGAGAGAAGTGCTGGCGCTGTTTATTTCGTCAATCGCCGTAAGCAGGGTTTCTATATCGTCTATGCCGGAAAGATCGTTTTCGTCAATTATGCCGGTCATGCCTATAAACGTGCATTTGCCGAGCTCAAAGCTTTCCGTATTCATCTCCACGTAAAAGCTTTCTTTAATTTTATCCGAATTTTCTATTTCAAGGCTTTCCGCAAGGCCCGGCAGCATTACGGCCATAATGGTTGTTGTTCCCGCCTGAGATGAAATTTTAGCGTCCGAGGCCAAGCCCGTGCAGTTTTCATCAAGCGTCATCATGCCTATTACGCTGAACGGCACATTCATTTCCTTTTCTTCGCCGTCCGTTTCAACGGTTTTTTTCAGCGTGCTTTCGCAGTTTACCTCTATTCTCACGCGGCCACTCTTGCCAGCTATATCGTCGGGCTTCATCTGAACGCCGTCAAGATAATACTTAAGCGAAATAGTAAACGGCAGTTCGCCGCTTGCCTCGCCCTGATAGCACACGTCCTCCCCTTCCGCCTTAAAGGTAACGTTTGTTCCGTCAACGGTAGGCGATTCGCTGCCGAGCACATTTTTGATGTTCGTCAAGGTGGTGCTGTCCGTAACCGTTTCCGCGCCCGAAAGGTTTGTTATATAAACGCTTGAAATCATGGAAAGCACGTTTCCCTCCGCGTCCGTTTCAACATAAACGGTTTCGCCGCGCGTATCCATCTCGTCCGCCAGAGCAACGCTGCAAACTATGGACACGAGTACAGACGCGGCAAAAGCCAGCGCCATTATAAGGCATATTATTCTGAACGATTTTTTCATGCTGTCCCTCCTTATTCCGCGCTCTTAAGCGATTCAACCATGTCTATCGCCCTAACCTTGCGCCGCATCAAAAGATTTACTATAAGCGAAAACACTATAGTAAGCGCGAACGCGTAGCCGTAGCTTAAAAGCTTTGCGCTGCGCACGAACATTACCATGTCCACCTCGCACGTTTTTATTACAAACAGGTGCATAAACTTGCCGAATATAAGCCCGACAAACGCGCCTATTACCGCAAGGGCGTTATTCTCGCGGAATATATAATCATACATTTCCTTATCATAGAAGCCAAGCACCCTTAGCGTTGCAAGCTCCCTCATGCGCTCGCCTATGTTTATATTTGTAAGGTTCAGCATTACAACAAACGTGAGCATGCCGGAGCCCAGTATAAGCACAAGCACAACATAGTTAAGTATGCTCAGCGAATCCCACACGGATGAATATATGCTGTCTATCGTGCGCACGGTATACATGCGGGAGTCACTCAAAAGCTGAGTGGACATAGAGTCCATTGACTCGTCATTCAAATCCGCCTTAAGGTTGCCCATAAAGCCATTGTACTGCATCGTTTTACCGAACACGGTTTCATAATAGGCGGCGGTTATATAAACATAGTGATAAACATAGTTATCGGCAATGCCTATTACCTTCATATAATGATCCTCGCCGCCGGAGTGCATGTTTATCTCGTCCCCAACCTTTATTGAAAGGGTTTCGGCAAGCTTTTCCGTAACAACAACGCCGCTGTCGTCAAGCGTTACGGGGGTGGAATCATCATGCAGGCTTATTCTGTTTTCCATGCTTTCGGCGTTCTCCACGCCAAGCAGATGAACGCCGCTCTGACTTTTGTCGCCGTTTTCGCAATCCATCTGCGAATCAAGGCAGAACATTACGGACTCAAAATCATCGTTGGCGGGATTCTTTTCAAGCAGCTCCCGCATATCGTCAAGCGACATGGCCTCGTACACATACGCCTGCACGTCCATTTGCCATATATCGCCAAACTGCTTTTCTATTATGCCGAATATGGAATCGTTCAGGCCGAACGCCGTAACAAGCAGCGCGCCGCTGCCGGCAATGCCTATTACGCTCATGAAGAAGCGCTTTTTATAGCGAAGAAGATTTCTTACGGTAACCTTTGATGTAAAGCTCAGGCGCTTCCATATAAAGGGGATTTTTTCAAGCAGCACGCGTCTTCCGGCCTTGGGTGCCTTGGGGCGCATAAGTGTGGCCGGAACCTCTCTTAGCGAGGCGTAGCAGGCGGAAAACGTAGCGACTGCGGTGCAGGCCGCCATGGCCACTATCGCTATAAGGGCTATGTCCGCACGATACGGCGTTTCAAAATCGCCAAGGTAATACATTATCGAATACGCCTGCATTATTACCGACGGGAAGAGCGAAAAGCCTATCACCGCGCCCACCACGCCGCCGCTTATGCAGGCGGACATGGCATAAAGAGCGTATTTCATGGCAATGGACGCGCCGCTGTATCCAAGCGCCTTCATTGTGCCCATTTCTATGCGCTGCTCCTCAACCATTCTTGTCATGGTTGTAAGGCATACGAGCGCCGCCACAATAAAGAATATAAGCGGGAAAACATCGCCTACGGCGGCGATTCTGTCCGTATTTTCGCTGTAATCCGAATACCCGGGGTTGCCGGACCTATCCTGAATATACCAGGTGCCGCTTTCGTTTGAGGCGTATTCCTCAAGCCTATCCATAACGTCGTTCACAAGCTGCTCATATTCGCTGCTGTACGCGCTCATGCCCTCCTTGCCGGATATTACTATATCGGCGCGGGTATAATACGTGCTCAAAAGGCTTAATACGGGCAGCTTTGTGCCTAAATCCGATATGGCGTTGCCGGAGGCGTAAGCAAAGCCGTCGCTTGTGCCGTTGCCTATGCTGCTGGTGCCGCGCTCAAAAAGGCTTATGTACATGGGGCTTCTTACAAAGCCCACAACCCTCAGCGTTACGCTTCCGCCGGAGGTTGTAAGGGTTATGCTGTCCCCCAAATTCTCCACAAGCGAGCCTTCAAGCGAATAGTCAAGCGCGATTTCCGTATCGTTAAGCGGCAATCTGCCGGAAATTATTTCAAGCCCGTTCATTTCATAATCAGGGTCCGTATCAATACTGTAATCCGGGATTAAATCTATAAGCGGGGAATACTCGCTTTTCATCTTTATGGGCATTGAATAAAGGCGAATGTTTTTCTCCTTTTCGCCCGTGCCCTTAGCCATGGCGTCAACAAATAAAGACGCCCTTACGGCCTCAACGCCCTCTATGGACTCAATATCGCGTATATTGTCCTCCGTAAGGCCCGAGGTTGAGATAACGCTTATATCGGAAAGATTATATGTATTATAAAGCTTGTCCCCCGCTTCCTTCATATCCGGGCTTGCCGCCCTTATTCCGGCGAAAAAAGCAACGCCCAGCGCGCATATAGCGAATATGGAAAGGAATTTGGTGAATGTGCGCTTTATTTCCCTGAGCAGGTTTTTTAGCGTAAGCGCGTTCATGCTATCTCCTTACCATTCTATTTCTTCTATGGGTGTGGGTTTTTCATTAAGCTCAACCGAGGCGACGGTGCCGTTTTTAACGTGCACCACCCTGTCCGCCATGGGCGCGAGAGCCGAGTTATGGGTAATTATAATAACGGTCATGCCGCTCTTCCGGCAGGTATCCTGCAGCAGCTTAAGCACCTGCTTGCCGGTTTGGTAATCAAGCGCGCCCGTAGGCTCGTCGCAAAGCATAAGCTTTGGGTTTTTGGCAAGCGCCCTTGCTATTGCCACGCGCTGCTGCTCGCCGCCTGATAGCTGAGCGGGAAAGTTCGCAAGCCTTTCGCCCAGACCCACCTGCTCAAGCACTTCCTTGGGAGGCAGAGGATTTTTGCAAATCTGGCTCGCGAGTTCAACGTTTTCAAGCGCGGTAAGATTCTGCACCAGGTTATAAAACTGAAACACAAAGCCAACCGTATCGCGCCTATATGTTGTAAGCGACTTGCGGTCATATTTTTCTATGTGCTCCCCATCAAGCACAACCTCTCCGCCCGTGCAGCAGTCCATGCCGCCCAGTATATTCAAAAGGGTTGTTTTGCCAGCACCCGACGGCCCTACTATAACGCAGAGCTCGCCTTCCTCTATTTCAAGATTAACGCCCGAAAGCGCCTTTATCGTTATTTCGCCGCTATGGTATTCCTTAGTGACGTTTTTCAGCGAAAGATACGCCATGCCTTTCACATCTCCTTAATCTATATGGTATGATTTTACCGCAGAAATCGGCATAAATGTAGGCTTTTTTGATTATTTCAAATTGATTTCACAAAGCGCCATTTTTTATTGACGCATTACGCCGGGGCATAAAAAGGAGCGGTTATGCCGCTCCTGAGATTTTGATTTATCCTATTCTTATTCCCACTATTTTCGGCCCGGATCCGCTGCCGTCCACGCCGCGCGTGCCCACGACAAGCGTATTGTTAAACACGGCAGGAGTTGACTCTATTCGGGAGCCGAGATCCATGGAGCACATTTTCTGCCCGTCGGACGCGCTGTAAAGCGTAAGCATGCCGCCGCGATCGCACTGCAGAACGTATCCCTTGCCATTTTCATCATAGATTACTACAGGCGCGCTCCATATTCCGTCCGCCTGCTCAACGCGCCATATTTCCTCGCCCGTAGCCTTATCAAGCGCTATTATAAGTCCGCCGTCGGTTCCATCACTTAATGCGACCGAGCTCAGGCTTGCGATTATTACGCCGTCAAGCTCGTTTTGTCCTATATGCACGGGGGCATACGCGCCGCCCGCATCGGCAGAGGAAGCGTCAAACGTTTTTGTCCACTCAACGTTTCCGTTGCGGCCGTTTATTTTGCGAATATATGCCTTGTCGCGCCCGTCGGTCGCGCCCCTTCCGTCCGCTTTGTTCGCCGAATAAAGATAAATTGTATTATCGTCCGCGTTCTCTTCTATCACAACGCCCGCGTCGCCGTCGCCATCCGTATCAACGGCATATTGAAGTGTCATGCTGTTCAGATCAACGCACTGGAGCATGCCGCCGTTATCGGTGAAAAAAGCGTATCCATGCCAGGCGGCAACGGAGCTTTCTATGCCATACCAGCGCGCGCCGTCGCTGTCCGCATAGCCGGAGAAATGATAGCGATACTTTACAAGCCTGCCGGGATCAACGCTTACGGTGCCCGCTTCTTTATCATAGGCGGCGTTAAGCTTTACGGTATAGAGCAGTCCGTTTTCGCCGCCCAGTATAAGCGTATCCGCATCAGATGCGAAAAGCGGGGACGAATCATACGCCTGCCATTGGCGATTGGAGGCGGGGTCCCTGCCGCCAAATGTGCTTATAACGGTATTGTCTATAAGGCTCACAACCCTGAACCAGGCGCCGTATGTGCCTTCTTCACTGGTGCTCTGCACGCCCTGGCCAAGATAGAGCAGCGGATATCCGCGCGGGTCAAGGGCGGCTGTGCCCTTATTGACAACGCCAAGGTCTATCGGGCTTCGGGTAGCCTTGCCCGTATTAAGTTCAAAGAAATATATTTTTCCGTCCATGGCGGGGTATATGACCTCGGTAAAGCCTTCCTTGGTCTTAAACTCATCCGCAATGCCTAAATTCGCCCTTGTTTCGCTGTCCCACTGAACTATTATGGGCATGCCGGTCCAGCCGGTTCCCGTCCACACGCCGTCCGTTCCGCAGTCAAGCTGACCTATGCTCTGCTCCCAGGCAAGCGTAAGCTGCCCGCTAAGCTCGTTTACGCTGCCGTAGGCAAACGTTGAGCGGAAATTGTTCCCGCCGTATGTTAATATGCCGCTTACGTCGCTGTATTTATCGCCGCGGCCAAAGTATATGCTGTCCTCCCGCGTATAAGTGGTAACCTGATCGCGGCGCACATACAGCTCCGAATGAAAGCCCAGCTGAGAGAGGGCATCCGAGCTTTGTGCGGTTACGCCGAGCGATGAATCAAGCTCCGGCGTTGGGGTAGGCACGGGTGTAGGCGTGGGCTCCGCGGGCGTTTCGTTTGCCGCGGGAGTCGGCGTTGCGCCGGAGGATTTTATTTCTCCGGACAGTAAGGCCTTAGCAAGAAAAATAAGCCCGACCACAACAGCGGCAAGCAAAATAAGCACCATTATCCTTCGTGCAACATATTTGCGCCTGCGCACAGCGCGAAAGCTGGGTTTGCCCGTTTGTCTGCCCATGCTGTCTCCTTCCGCCAATATAGGCTTATGTTATATTTATTATTCTTCGGTTTGTTCGGGTGTTTCGGTGGGTTCGGGTGTGGGTTCCGGTATTTCGTCCGCGCTCGATACAAATGTTATGCTGCCGTTGCCCGTTTCAACAATCATTTCAGGCTCGCAATGCCCGATGGCATAATAATCGCCGCAGGCGCTGAACGCGAACAGACCCACTCCCTTTTCGCCGCCGTCCGCTTCTATATTCACAACGCCGTAAAGCTCAACCTCGTTAAGCTCCGCGCCGTGATATTCACCGTTGTTTTTAACCTTAAGCGTTGATCCGTTTTGCATTACAAGGGTTCCGGTGCATTTAAGGGCATTATAGTTTTCGTCCGTTACGGCCTCAAGCACGGTACCTTCATCAATATATATATCCTCTTCAAATATGTTTACCGCACTCGCGTCCTCGCCGCCCTGGGCGTACACGGCGCAGTTTTTGCCTATTTTAAGATTGCCCGCGCGAATCGCGCTGCCCTGATTGCTTTTTATATAAATTTGAGTATTTTCGCCTATTTCTACGCTGCTTGCGAAATCAATGCCGTGCGCAACGGCGTTAAGGGTTATTTTGCCGGATATTTTGCCGGACCCGAGGCCGCCTATGCCTTCGGACCCTGCCGTGATTGTTACATCGTTAAGTGTAAGCTCCGCGCCGTCCGCAAGCCTTATAACGCAATCCGCGTTGCCGGAGATGGTATTTCCGTTGCCATCTATTGTAATTTTTCCGCGCTCGGCCGAAAGCGTAATCATTTTGTCTTCAAGGTCGATTGAGCGCGCAAGCTCCGCCTTTTCTCCGCCGGATTCAAAAAAGTCTATCAGATCGGCGGCGCTCGTTATGCCCGCGCCGCTTTCCATATCACCTATATTTATATGCGGCTCCGTTTCCTCTTCGCCGCAGCCCGCCGCAAACGCCATAAGCATAAGCGCAAGCAGCGCAAAAAGCACTTTTCTCATATTCCTCCAATGTACTTCATGCTATTTTGTTTATTTTATCATAGATGAGTGGATATGAAAAGTTAATAGATATCAAACAATCCTTGCTATATAAAAGCGGCGCGGGAGACCCGCGCCGCTGCTTTTTGGTGATTTACAGATCCTCTTCCTCGTCCTTTTCCTCAACAGGCGTAACCTTTACGCCCACGAGCACAACGCGGCGGTTCTGCAGCTTTTTAACCGTTACGGTCAGGTTTTTATACTCAAACGTATCCCCAACCTTTGGATAATCGCCAAGCATGGCTATAGCCCATCCGCCAACGGTAGCGTTATCGTCATCAAAGTCCTTGTCGTCTATATCCATCTCGTAAAGGAAATCTTCCGTGCGCATATCGCCGTCCACATCGTATGTGTTTTCACCGGTTTTGGTGATTTCGGGCTTTATGTCGTCCGTTTCATCCCAAATGTCGCCCACAAGCTGCTCAAGCACGTCTTCCATGGTAAGGCAGCCCATGGTTCCGCCGTATTCATCGGTAACTATTACCATCTGGCACTGGCGGCGCTTCATTTCCTTAAGCACATCGTCAAGCGGCATTGTTTTATGCACAAAGTTGACG